>JACCSL010001013.1 GCA_013812995.1 Ardenticatenales bacterium
GGTCAGTACCATCCGGGGTTACCCCTCAGCTATGGGGTCTCGGCTCCGGCCCTCTGGTTCACCATCCCCGAGCAAGAACGAGCGCGCCGCACGCGCCTCTCGTCTGATACGTTCATCATTGACGAGCGGCATTTCTTTATCGTGGGTAACATTGATATTCCGATCATTGGCTCAGACCAATGCTTTCAGTGGACGGTCTGGGTTTCGCTGAGCGAGGAGAATTTTGACCGGAGTGGCGACCTGTGGGAGCAGCCGGGGCGTGAAACGGAGCCACCTTACTTCGGGTGGCTCAGCACAGAGTTAGCCTTGTATCCCTCAACGCTCAATCTCAAGACTCACGTCTATACTCGCCCGGTTGGGGTACGGCCCTTCATCGAAGTAGAGCCGACGGACCATCCGCTCGCGCTTGAGCAGCGCAACGGTATCACCTGGGAGCGGGTGGAAGAGATTGCCGAGGCCATCTTGCACGGGTAAGGTGGAGTGCTTCCTGCCTAGTGTCCCCCCTCTGCATCATCGTCGGTAGGTTGCCACGCGCTCTGTTGACATAATTTATCCGTATTGGAGCGCCCTCAGGCGAATAACAACGCCTTTTCCTCAAAAGCGCTCTCGTGGGTTCCGCTCGGATTGTAGGACTCAGATAACGCGTGCTTGAGCAAGGGCCTCCAGAGCGGGGCGGTACTGCTCCATGAAGTCAGTTAGGCGCTTCCAAGAAATAAGCGACACGGTGTATAGTAGGCTCCCGCATCAGCAAGCAGGAGGCGCGCATGGAGTTGAGCCCGGAGCAGAAAACGGCCTACATCGAAACGGCCAAAAGGTTGACAGGGTACGAGCGACGGTTGTTTATGGCGCGGATCGTCAAAAGCTTCGGTCCCGGTGGTCCCAGCCTGGCCGAGCGCGAATTGGGCTGGGGCCGTAAAACGATCCGTAAAGGGATGCGTGAACTGGAGACGGGTATCCGGTGCATGGATGCCTATCGGGCACGCGGTCGCAAACGGGCGGAGGTGCATCTGCCGGGGCTGCTGGACGATATCCGCGCCATTGTGGATGGACAAAGCCAGACGGACCCGACCTTTCAAAGTCAGCGGCTCTACACGCGCTTGAGTGCCGCCGAGGTGCGTCGTCAGTTGATCACGCAGAAAGGCTATAGCGATGAAGAGCTGCCCAGTGCCGAGACGATCCGCGTGCGCCTCAACGAGTTGGGGTACGGGTTGCGCACGGTACGTAAATCGCAACCTAAAAAAAACTCCCCGAAACAGACGCCATCTTCGACCAGCTAGCCACACTTCACCAGCAGGCGGCGACGGATAAAACGATCTTGCGCGCCAGCTTGGATGCCAAGGCGAGCGTGGCCGTGGGTGCCTTCTCACGCCGGGGCAAGAGTCGCGTCCACGTCAAAGCCTTGGATCACGATTTCGGCCCTGATCTGAAAGTGACGCCCTATGGGATCTATCTGCCGGAGCTCAACGAACTGTACTTGTATCTGACGCCTTCCATTGTGACGAGCGATTTCATCTTGGATTGTCTGGCCGACCTCTGGCGAAGTCTCCGCTGCCGCTTTCCACAGGTGACGCGCTTGCTGCTGGATCTGGATAACGGTCCCGAGAATCATAGTCGCCGCACACAGTTCATGGCCCGCCTGGTGGAGTTTGTCGATACCTTTCAAATCGCCGTGCAGTTAGCTTACTACCCGCCCTATCACAGCAAATACAATCCGATTGAGCGCGTCTGGGGTGGCTTAGAACAACATTGGAATGGTACCCTCCTCGACTCCCTCGAAACGGTGGTGCGCTGTGCCGCGTCCCTCCTCTGGCGCGGCATTCAACCCATCGTCGAGGTCACGCAAAAAGTTTATCAGACCGGCGTTCGTCTCACTTCGAAGGAAATGGATCTCCTCGAACTTCGGCTCGACCGCCTACTGGGTCTCGAAAAGTATTTTGTCTTGATTACTCCTACGCCTGCGACTTGAGTGGGCTGCTTTTTCTCTGCAACGGCCTAACCCGACGAGCTCCGAGCGACGAAAGGCCCCGGCAAAGCCCACGAGGAGCAGCGCTCGGACCCTCGTCCCAATCAGGGTCTCCGCCAGGGTGTCCACCATCGCCCGCAGCACCTCGACGGTAGCGGCAGCTTTTTGCTCCTGGGCGACGGAGAGCACGCGCCGGATGCCCTTCATCACCTGCCTAACTTTTGTATCAGTAGTAGGCGACTCGTGCCCAGCGGTCTCGTGCGTGCGCCGGATGGCCGTCAGGCAGCGGTTGATGGTTGCCACCTTGTATTGTTGCTCGGCCATATCCGCGACATAAGCCGCGACCACCGCTGGGGTGGCAGGCAGCGGGCTGAAGGCGTGCGACTCGCACCAAGCGGCGAAGTGCCGGAAGTCGCTGTCATAGGCACGGCGCGTGTTGGTCGACTGCGCCTGGTCGGCGTAATGGTTCGCTTGCTCGGCCAGATTCTCCCAGCGGGCGAGCGTGGCGGAAGGTAGCGAGGTGAGTTCGTCAGTCATGGGGCGTTACCTCAAGCAGGGAATGCTGCGGGCCACTGGCTTGTGGTCCCAGGATAGTAAGCGTAAGAACCAGAAAGAAGAGACCCATGCAAAAGCCCAGGAAGCTTGGCAGCGCTAGCTCCCTTCCTAGTATACTCCGTATACTCCGCACCAGACCCACCAGCCCGGAGAACATCGCAATCAAGGCAGCGGGCAGTCCCAGGCATACGATGGCAACTTCAATGAAGGTGATGACGGAGCCAAGTAGGAAGATACGACCCTCCACGAACAGACCCATATATATGATGAATAGGAAGGCCCCGCAGATTGCGGAGACGCGTCCCCAGGTCATTGGGCGTTCGCTCATCGTGGGGCTCCTGGAGTCTAAGTTGTACTAAATTGGAAGAGAAGGCAGACGGCTCTGTCACGATGTCGGGCCTGGCTCCGCTTTGGTCTTCTGCGGCGCGCGCTTGGCCTGATTCGAGGCCCTTCGTCGTCACATTCGAGGCAAAAACGCTCATTATGTGGAATAACATGATGTTGCAACCCCCTGCCGTAAAAGCAGTCTCACAGTATAAAGGGAGGGGCAAGCAC
>JACCSL010001035.1 GCA_013812995.1 Ardenticatenales bacterium
ACCCGGCGCAGGGCCTTGATCTACTCCTCCTGCTGGAGCACGGTGCGCCCAAACCACTCCTCGTCCCCCGTGAGAAAAACAAGGCCCTCTCCGCGATGGAACTATGGTCAGCCACGCGGCTTGGTAACCTGGCCGCGTGGCTTATGACTCCGTACCAGGGGCGAGTAGCGCTGGCCCATGACAGCGAGGAACCCTTTGCCCATGCGGTGGTAGGTGGCGTGGGCGAGGAGATCGAGTCGGAGCGGCTGGACGCGATCTTCCTCTTGAATCACTTTTCCGACCTGGCGCGGGAATTTACGCTCATCGTAGCAAGCGACTCGACGGGTGAGCTGCTGCTCTCCCGGTTGCTGGGTAAGGTAATTGCCCCGGAGCGCATCGGGCGGCTGTTGCTTGGCCCCCATGTGGCGGTTGCCACGCCAGTGCATGATCCACTACGGGAGCAGGTCGGCTGGGGCTTTGCCAGCCCGCTCGGTGCGTTCCGCGCGCTGCTGCTGCTGCTGCGCCACTGGTGGAAGGAAGAGGAGGCCGCTGCGCGCCTCCAGGGTGCCATTGACCGCGCCCTCACGCGCCGCTGCACCCCCGACATGGGTGGCCTCCACAGCATGTTCGAGGTGACGCACTGCATCTTGCAGGAGCTTCGTGCGATAGAGCCTCAAGGCTCCCCGAGCCGCGCCGAGTAACTGTAGCCCGCCCGCTCCGAGGTAAACGAGGTCGCGCCGGAAACAATAAGAATCGCCTCGGTGTAGGTGGTGCCGAACCCTTCCAGCAGGAAGGTGGCGTGGTTTCGCTCGTCCAGCGGCAGGGGGACGACGAGTGTGCTGCGCCCAGCCTTCGCCACGATCTGAACGATGAAGCGCTGCGGCAATACATTGTCCACCCACGCAAACCCATCAGGCTCCCACCCGCCCAACCCCGCCTCGAAATTCTCCACATAATTCAACTGAGGAATCGAGACATCATCCACGACGAAACCATTGCGGTTCAGTGCGTCGTCCGTAATCACCTCGAAGCGGAGCTGTACCTCCTGCCCCACAAAGGGAGAGAGGTCTACGGTCTGCTCGCGCCAGATGGGCGTCACATCCTCGTTCTCCTGTCCCGGATAGCCGGATGCGCCCGTGAAGGCGTGCCCAAAGTTGCTGCCATGTGGGTTCTCCTCGGTGGTGTCTGTGGCGGGGAGAATCTGCCACCGCTCGCCGCCGTCGGTAGAAATGGAAATATAAGCGTAGTCGTAGTCTAGCTCCAGGTCGTACCAGCTCCAGAAGCGCAGGGTAACATTGCTGCTGATATCGCGCAGGTCGAAAGCGCGCGTCAGATAGGTGTTGCCATCGTCACCGCGATTGCCCCAGGCCATCCAGGAGCCGCTATGGGCCTCTGTGGGCAGCAGCCGCACCGTCGAGTCTCCTGTAAACTCCAGGGTAAGTGGTCCGGCCGCGCTGCTGTCGAAGCGCAGATAATCCAGGCCATACTGGTGGACCTCACCCCGGTCGATCAGCGGGTACTGCTTGATGGTCTGCGCCATCGACGGACTCTGAAAAGACTCATCGAAGCTCAGGCGGCCCTCGTCGAGTGCCGGATCGTTCAGCAGGGTCGCCGTGGCCCACTGGGCGAAGAGATCATCGAAGGTCATGCCGTGCGGGGCGAGAATCTCGTCGAAGCTCTCCGGGCCATCCTCTGTGTTCTGCACCAGGGCACGCACGGCATCCTCGCCGAAGTGCTGGTGAAAGTAGCTGAGAAAAAGAAAGGCGGAGCCGTAGAAGGGATAGGTTTGATCGTCCCAGCGGGTCACTGGAATATCCGTGTCGCGAGCAAAGGAGCTTACCGCATCCCCCACATCGAAGCCATTGACCTTCGCGGCCAGCTCGCTCAGCCCCTCATTGATCCACAGCTCCTCGTTCCGGTCGATGGACCAGTGAATCATGTGTTGGAACTCGTGCGCCAGAATGCCATCGAAATAGTCATTGCCAGGCTCGGCGTTGTCCAGGTTGATGTAGAAAATCTCCTTCTCGTTCGAGAAGGGGTTGACCGTGCGGGGAAACTCATCTGTGCTGGAATAGTAACCCCCGACCCCCGGCACCTCGCCCAGGAAAACATGGACGCGCGGGTCGCCATCGATGCCGGGCGTCCACTCGCTGCCGAAGAGGGCGCGATTGGTGGGGTACGAGCGCTCCTCGAACACCCGTGCCGAGGCGTCCAGATCGGCCTGATCGACCTCTGCCCCACTCTCGACCCACCACGAAGCGTGCGCCGTCTGCGCGCGTAGCGTGGCCTCGACCTCGAAATACTCCCCGCTGTCTACATCAGAGACAAAGAACGTGAGGTCGTCGCCCAGGGTGTAGCCAGGGTCTACCTCGCTGACCACGCGCGGGGTATCGGCGGGAATCCTGCCGAAGCGCATCGCAATCTCGAAGAGGTCACGCGGGGGAATGAGCGCCGCCTCGACCTCGGCCAACGTGCTGGACGCTGCCACCCCATCGGGGGCTGTCGTTGCAACGCCCGACGGAGTGGGAGTGCTCTGAGGCTCGGCCGTACGGGTGGGCGCGCGCTCGGCGGGGGGCAAAGCCGTTTCCGTGACTGCGACACTGTCGGGGCGGGACTCAGACTCGACGGTACGGGTGGCCTGAAGCTGGCCAATCGTTGGTCCGATGCGCCACAGGGTCGCCGTTGCGACGACGCCCACCACAAAGCAGCACGCTGACAGGAGAAGGGCAGCGAGCAGCAGCACCCATCGTTGTTGGGTCATAATTTATCCAACTCTTTTTTCGATTTCTGCCCGAGGAAGTAGGTCAGGGCAGCGATGACCAGCGCGATGGCCGCGCCAAAGCCGAGGAGATCACGCTGACCATCCCACGTTACCACCTGTCCAAGGAAGAGCACCGCCATGACGACGATGACCACGCCAATCAGCTTGTTCTTGAGGTCATCCAGGGTATGAATCACCAGCCAGTCGGGCACGGGCAGCTGATCATCGATGAACAGTTCATAGAGACCCAGCGCGATGATGTAAAACACTGTGCCCAGCAGGAAGAGGTCGATGATCTCGATGGAGGCCAGGGCGAGGGCTTTGGCCCCCTTGCTGCTCACTGCCCCCACGGCTACGGTTTCTGCAACGAGATGGAAGATTTCAAAAATCCCGTAGAGGAGGATAGTCAGGGAAGCGATAAACGATCCCACAACGGCGATAATAATCAGGTACCGACTTATAGAAAGCAGCCGTTGCAC
>JACCSL010001052.1 GCA_013812995.1 Ardenticatenales bacterium
GGTAGGAACCAGGATCGCGACCTGCTTGTCATCCTGCACGGCTTTGAAGGCGGCGCGCAGCGCAACCTCCGTCTTCCCAAAGCCGACATCGCCGATAACCAGCCGGTCCATCGGCATCTGCCCCTCCATGTCCTGCTTGACATCACGGATGGCACGGAGCTGATCCTCGGTCTCGGCGTAGGGGAAGCTCGCCTCCATCTCTGCCTGCCAGGGCGTGTCCTCGCTGAAGGCATGGCCCTTGACCAGCGCGCGGGCCGCGTAAAGCTCCAGCAGTTCGTCGGCAATCTCTTCTACCGCTTTCTTGGCGCGGCGGCGCGCCGTGTCCCAGTCGGCGGTGCCCAGGCGGTGGATGGAAGGCTCCCGGTCTGTCGGCCCGAGGTAGCGCGCCACCCGGTCCGCCTGGTGAACGGGGACATAGAGCTTGTCTCCCTGCGCGTACTCCAGTTCCAGGTACTCGCGCGTGATCCCCGCGACCTCGCGCTGCACGAGGCCCTGGTAGAGCCCGATGCCATGCTCGATGTGGACGATGAAGTCCCCTTCCTTGATTTCAGCAAAGAAATCGCCGCTGGTGCGCTTGCGCGGGCGTAGCGGGCGGCGGCTAACCGCGCGGCTCCAGCCAAAGAGTTCCGCATCGGTGATAAGATGAAGCGGAGGCTCCGTGCCCGATGGGAGCAAGACGAATCCCTCATTAAGCGCGCCATTGACCACGCTCAGACTCCCTGCCGGGGGCGGCTCTGTGACGTCGCGTAGCACGCCCGCCTCGACACCCTCGTTGCGCAGCATCTCGGCCAGCCGCTCTGCCTGGCGGGAAAGGAGCACCTGGGTTGTCTGGCGCTGGTTCTCGCGCAGTACCCGGATGGCATCGTGGAGGCGGCCACCATAGCGCGGTCCAGCCTGGAACATCTCCCCCAGCCCGTAGCTTTCCGAGGCTCCATAGCCGAGCACGAGAGGTGGGTGCTCCGCGAACTGCTCGCCCAGATCGTCCCAGGTATGCAGGGCAATCTCATAGTCGGTGGGCAGCTCGCCCCGCTCGACCTTCTCGCTGCGCAGGTGAAGCGCCTCCGTCTCGACCTGCTCCACGTTGAGTTCCAGCGCGCTCCAATCGTCGATCAGGACGAGCGTATCGGCAGGAATATAGTCGAAGAGGCTACCGGGGCGCTCATAGAGATAAGGGAGGAAGAATTCGATTCCCTCGAATCGCTCACCCGCCTCGATCTGGCGAATCTCCTCAGTCAATTCCTGCTGCACGAGCCCCACGCAGGCGGCGCAGTTCAGGGCGCGCAGTCGCGCGGTGGCACTCTCCTGGTTGCGGTGCAGTAGTGCCTCGGAGGCGGGCGGAATGATGATCTGCTTGAGTGTCTCGATGGAGCGCTGCGTGGCAGGGTCGAAGGTGCGGATGGAGTCGATCTCGTCCCCCCACAGTTCCATGCGGATGGGATAGACCATATTCGTCGGGAAGATGTCCAGAATACCGCCGCGATGCGCAAACTGCCCCGGCTCCGTGACGATGTTCACGCTCATGTAGCCCATCGCATACCAGGAGGCGAGCAGGAACTTCAGGCTGACGGTCTGGCCCGCCGCGTAGCTGCGTACGTGACGCGTGAAGAGCTCACGCGGAATGGTCGGGTAAAGCAAGGCGCGTGCATTGGTGATAACCACGGGTGCCCCGTTGCCCGAGGCCAACTCTGTCAGGACGGCGATGCGGCGCTGCACGCGGTCGCGGCTCCAAGGTGCACGTTCGTAGGGCAGCGCGCCGGGGTCGGGATAGTTCCAGAGGCGGGTGGGCTCGCTCATAAAGAGGCGCATCTGATCGAGGAATTGCAATGCGACTTCCGGGCGCGCCGTAACAATCAGCAGCGGCTGCGTGATCTGCGCGGCCAGCGCGGCGGTGACAAAGGGACGCGCGGCCCCCGGCAGTTGCAGCGCCAGCGGCGTTTCCCCACGCATGACGGTGCCCTGCTGAAGTTGCTCGCGCAGTTGTTGGAAGGCAGGAGCGCTCTCAAGAAGAGGCACAAGCCCGTAAAGGGTTGGATCGGCCATAATGTGTGATCCCCTCAAGGAAATAAATCGCCCGCAGTGCGGTGCCCGGCGGAAACAGGACTGAAAATTGTATCATAGAGCCTCAATTCTTATCAATCATTTTCGGGGGGCGCATTGCCCTGTTGGGCGATGTTTCGCAATTGCAAAACGATGGATGAACCATGCTACGACCGGGCGAAGCATTCGCCGCGCTGTAGAGGTGGGGCGGTGTGGCGTGGGGCGAATGCTGTCGCCCCTACAAACCGCGATTGCAAAACGATGGATGAACCATGCTACGACCGGGCGAAGCATTCGCCGCGACGTAGAGGTGGGGCGGTGTGGCGTGGGGCGAATGCTGTCGCCCCTACAAACCGCGATGGGTGTTGTAGGGGCGACAGCACCCGCATCGCCGGGTGTTGTCCCACCAAAACGGTGGCGCGGGTGCTTCGCCCGCCCAAAGGCAGCCCAATGATAGGGTAGGCTCCAAAAAAATTTCGCGTCCCGCTGCGCGGGATTAGAACCAACGACCGACGGCCACGACAACGACATCAGAGGACAGATTACAGAGATTCAGAGATCAGAGACGGCGGGGGCCGGGCGCACCACCCGAAACCCCCAGTTGTAGTTGGGACTCGCAGGGCGAGAGTGGTTGCGGGAGGCCGCGCGCGCATCCTGGGCATCATAGTCCCAGGAACCGCCGCGCAGCACGGGCGACAGGTTTACATAATGTTGTGCGCCCTTCGGCTCCCTGGGTTTTGGGGTTCCGGGAATCAGTTGCCGAAGGCGATCCAAGAGCCCCAGTGGCTCCTGGGGCGGGGCGGGCCTTGGCTCGCGCTCCCAGAGGGAGGTCCACTCCCACACGTTGCCACTCAGGTCCAGCACTCCATAAGGCGACGAGCCCTGCGGATACATCCCCACGGCGCTCGTCTGCTGCAAATAATAGGGGCCAGCGTTGTCGTATCCTTCATCGATGTTCGCGTACCCGCTGATATACTCGTTCCCCCACGGATACACCCGCCCGTCCACACCCCTGGCCGCTTTTTCCCACTCCTCTTCCGTTGGCAGGCGCACCTCATACCCCAGCTTGGCACTCAGCCAGCGGCAGTACGCCATCGCGTCATACCAACTCACCCGCTCGCGGGGGTGATTTCCATAGGGAAAGGCTTGTGCGCCCGGTTCCTCTGGATGCTTTCCCTCTTCTTCCCACCACCTATCATGGTAGAACCCATCTGGTGCGTCGATAAACGCCTGAAATTGTCGATAGGTCACCGGGTATCGCGCCATCCAGAACGTCGCTACCTCTCGCTTTTCCCCCTCCTGATAAATGAACTCTCCCCCCGGTATTTCCACCCAGACAATGTCCGGCAGCCCATCGGCGCGTAGTCCCACGCCGGGGCGGTCATCGGTATCAAAGAGGCCCAGGACGCGGTAGGCGGCGGCGCGCCCGCGTGGGTCCGCCTCGCCTGTTTTCTGTCTGGCGCTCTCCACCAGTACCTGGCGCGTCTCCGGCTCCACATCTTCCAGCGTCAGCCCCTCGCCATTCCGCAGGATAACGTCGAGGGCGACCTCGGGGCTGGCGGGGGCCAGCCAGCGCGCCACGCGGTTGGGGCCAGCGGCGCGTTCGCCCAGGAACTCGCCCAGGATCACCGTCGTCTCGCGCCACACCCCCGCCTCCCACCATGCCTCGCCGAAAAATGGAAGGGTGGGGCGGGTCTCAGACCCGCCCC
>JACCSL010001055.1 GCA_013812995.1 Ardenticatenales bacterium
CCTCTCCCGATTTCGGGAGAGGGGCACGGAAAGGGTCTTCCCCCTCTCCTGACGTCGGGAGAGGGGGCGGCCGCAGGCCGGGGGAGAGGGCCATTGCTCAGCGCCTTTGGACTCACCACAAATTCCATCAGAACCAGTAATTCTTGAATAGCTCTATTGTAGATAGGGCTCAGCTAGATGTCTATCTGCCCTGATTAATGAAATGGTCCTAGAAAAAGAAAAGCTGTGCCAGAAGACACAGCTAACCAACGGTTGAAGCTAGAGTAGAAAGACGATGCGGCTAAACCAGAACGGGCTTGACTGTCGTTTCGCCTTCCAGCGCCTCTTCAGTCTCCTCATCAATCGGCAGAACGCCCTCCTTGACCAAGACCGTTTTGAGGGAGGTAATCGCCACCTCTAGCATGGAGTCGTCCGGCTCACGCGTGGTCAACTTCTGGAGCATGAGGCTGGGCGTGATGAGGGCGCGCACCACGGGGTTGCTGTACCGCGCCGCACTCCAGCGCAGAAACTCGTAGGCGATACCCGCGATCAGCGGAATCAGGACGATGCGGCTGACGATGCGCCATATCAGGGGGGGCCGTCCCAGCAGCACAAAGATGAAGATAGAGAGCACCATCACGACAAGCAGGAAGCCCGTACCGCAGCGGGGATGAAGCAGGGAAAAGGGTCGCACGTTCGCCGGGGTCAGGGCCACGCCTGCCTCGTAGGCGTGGATGGTCTTGTGCTCTGCGCCGTGATAGGCAAAAACACGCTTGATATCCTCCATCTGCCCAATGGCGAGAAGATAAGTGATAAAGAAGGAAAGGCGAATCGCCCCCTCCAGCACGTTGCTGCTGATATTCAGCCACTGCTCCCCCACAATGAAGGTCTCCAGCCAGCGGTCCAGCAGCCCGGTCAGGAAGAGGGGCAACACGAAGAAGAGCCCAATCCCCATCGAGAGGGAGAGTGCTACCGTCCCCCAGGCCACCGCGCCCTGGAACTGGACCTCCTTCCCCTTGTTCTCCTCTTCGCCCTGCAAGGCAACGTCCGCTGACCACATCAGCGCGCGCACCCCGAGGCCCAGCGCGTCCCACAACAACGTAATACCACGCACAAAAGGCATCTTGCCGATGCGGCTCGTGTAAATCTTGGCCGTAAGGGGCTCATCGTGAACCACAATGTTCCCCTCGGGGTGACGCACGGCCACCGCCATGTGGCGGGCTCCGCGCATCATAACGCCCTCGATGACGGCCTGACCCCCATAGTTAAATTCTTGTTGACTCATATCGATTCCCAAAAACTCCAGTGATGTAGCAGGAAAGTGTAGTTGTGGGCCTGGCCCTGTCAAAGAGCCCGCTCCGGGCGGCCAGGGGCCTCGTGGCAGCGGCGGCAGCGCGCCTCGTAGCTCTCTCGGCCTCCCACCAGCACCACCGGGTCATCCCACGCCGCGGGTCGTTCATCAATCAGGCGCTGGGTGCGGCTGGCCGGATCCCCGCAGACCACACAGATGGCGGTCAGCTTGGTGACCTCTTCGGCCTGCGCCATCAGGAGGGGCATGGGGCCAAAGGGTTCCCCACGAAAGTCCTGGTCGAGCCCCGCCGCGATCACCCGGTGGTTGCGATCCGCCAGATCATTCAGCACCTCGGCAATCTCCCAGTCGAAAAACTGTACCTCATCCACTGCCACGACTGCTGTATCCTCATGCAAATGGGTGAAAAGATCGCGCGCCGACGGTAGGGGAACCGCATCGAAGTGAAGGCCGCTATGGCTGGCAACGGCCATCTCGTGATACCGACGATCAATCACTGGCTTGAACACCTGGACCTGCTGCCTGGCGAACTCCGCCCGGCGAACACGACGGATCAACTCCTCTGTTTTACCGCTAAACATAGAGCCGCAGATGACCTCAATCCATCCACTCTCATGGTGTCGAAAAACCATACTATTTCCTTCACTTTGTAATGGGTAGAACGAACTTGGTTCTGATGGAATTTGTGGTGGAGTCATGGCTCTGCGTGGAGGCCCTCACCCCCACGTCGCTTCGCTCCGTGTCCCCTCTCCCGAAATCGGGAGAGGGGCGGCCGACGGCCGGGGAGAGGGCTCCGCTAGCACGCTTCCCAATCTTCCATACCACAAATTCCGTCAGAAGCAGGAACGAACATGCTCAGAATCCGGTGGGGAGAAAGCTCAGAGTAGGGCAAGATGAGTGAGTTACAAGAAACAGACCAGAGATTGCGGTCAGAATTCGATTCCTACGCGAACATCGTGGGTGGCCCCATCGTCCTGCCAGGAGAGAATCGCGGCGCGGCGGGTCTCGTCCCACTGCCACGAATCGAGCGCGGTCCCATCCAGGGTGATCGAGGTGGGGCGCGGGGCGCTGTGGATATGCAGGGCCAGGGTGCGCGGATGTAGCTGGAAGGAACCCTGCCGCGCCTCCAGGCACACGCTGATTTCCCCTGGCTGCTCGGAGAGGCGCACCGTGGTAGCCGCGAGCTCGCCCCGCTTGAAGGCAAAGCTGAGCCCATCGTCCTCGACCCAGCGCCACGCGCTGTCCCCGGCGGGGTAGAGATGCAGCGCCAGCTCCGTGAGCGGCTCCATTGTGGACTGGCGTACATTGCCCAGCGGCAGCACCGCGCCACCCCGCACAAAGAGCGGGATGCGCCCGAGCGGTGCGTGGACGGTGAGCTGGGCCGGGCCGGTGAACCCCTTCCCGCTCCAGAAATCGTACCAGCTGCCCTCCGGCAGGTAGACCATGCGATACTCGTTGCCTGGATGATAGATCGGTGCGACCAGCAGGTGCGGCCCCACCATGATCTGGTCATGGCGATGGTAGGTCGTGGGGTCGTTCGGGAAGTCGAAGAAGAGGGGCCGGAAAATCGGCAGGCCGGTCAGGTGCGTCTCGTGGGCCAGTGTGTAGAGGTAGGGCAGCAGCCGATAGCGGAACTGGATCGCCGCGCGGGCAATCTCCTCGACCTCCGGACCGAAGGACCAGGGTTCCTGGCGCGTCGTCCCCGCGCCTGTGTGGGTCCGCATGAACGGGTAGAAGGTGCCCAACTCAACCCAGCGCGCGAACAGCTCGCTACTTGGATTGTCGAAGAAGCCACCGATGTCCACACCCACGTAGGGCAGCCCCGAGACGCCCATGCTGGCAAGCTGGGGCAGGCTCATCTCCAGATGTTCCCACCATGAGCTATTGTCACCCATCCAGCCCGCCGCCCATTGCTGTATCCCCGTGAAGGCGCTGCGGGTGAGCACCCAGGGACGCTCCTCGGGACGTAAGTGGCGCAGCCCCTCGTGGGTCGCCCGGCTCATCAGGTAGCCGTAGAGATTATGAGTCTCGGCATGGGTAGTGCGCTCCTCCTCGTTGCCCTGCGGCGTCTTGAGCGGCATGGGCTTCTGCTTGGAGAAACCCTCGCTGAAGGGGCGGTCGAAGATAGCGGGTTCGTTCATATCGTTCCAGATGCCTGCTACACCCGCCTCCAGATGGCCCTTGTGCTGCTCCCCCCACCATGCCCGCACTTTCTCCTGCGCGAAATCAGGGAAGAGCGCCGCGTCCGGCCAGCAGTAGCCCACAAAGGGAATCTCCTCGGGGGTCTCGATGAACATGCGCTGGTTGAGTCCCTCGCGCGCCACGGGGTAGCCGCTGTGGAGATCGTATTTTACGCCGGGATCGATGATGGTCACCGCGCGGATGCCCTGCTCGCGTAGATCAGCCAGGAGCCCCGCCGGGTCTGGGAAGCGCTCCGGGTGCCAGGTGAAGTCGCGGTAGCCGTGCATGTAGTCGATGTCGAAGTGCAGCACGTCGATGGGAATCTCGCGCTCGCGGAACTCGCGGGCCAACTCGCGCATCTCCGGCGCGTCCATGTAGCTCCAGCGCGACTGATGGTAGCCCAGCGCCCAGAGCGGCGGCATGAAGGGGCGACCAGTAAGCTGCGTCAGTTGGTCCACGACCTCGGCGGGGGTGGGACCATAAAAGAGGTAGTAGTCCAACTCGCCCCCATGCGTGATGATCTCCAGCGTCTCCCAGGTCGTCGCGCCCACGTCAAACTGGCTGTACCAGCTGCTGTGCAGGAAGCAGCCCCACGCGAGACCGGGGCGCAGGGCCATGAAGAAGGGATGGGCCTGATACATGTTGTCGAGGTGGCGCGCGTGCCCCCAAGCGGGGTCCATCGTCCAGTTCGTAATCTTCCGCCCGCGCCGGTCCAGCAGCCCCGTGCGCTGCCCGAAACCATAATACGCCTCCTGCCCCACAATCTGCTTCTTGAGCCGTACCTCTGTCTGTGCCGGGCCTTCGGGGAGCGCGTAGGGCGTGCGGTCGCCCTCCCGCGTCTGGAGACCGCTCCCGATGAGGTCTGCCGCGTCCCAGCTCACCGCACTCTCGTCGGAGGCGAAGGGCTGGCCCTCTTTGTCAGAGCAGGAGAGCGCGCCGCCGTCTTTTGAGAGAACCAGGTGCAAGAGCCCGGCATCTATCGTCAGAGTATCGTTCGTCTCGCTCACCTCCAGGGAGGGCGCGGGAAACGCATCGTCTGGCACGGCCACATCCCAGGAGCGGCGCGGCGAGAAGGCTTCCTCCGGGGTGAAACGCACCCTCACGATGTGCTCGCCTAAAAATGAGAGGCGCAGTCGTCCCTGCTCAAAAAACAGCTCTACCGCACGCCCGTCATGCTCCCACCGCTGCAAGATACCAGGATTGGCTTCAGCCATAGCAAAATTCCTCCGTTATCGAGTTAATAAGCCTGAAACATCAGAACCAACGCCTCGGCCAGGGGGTGCTCCAGGCTGCTGTAATCATGGCCCCCACTGTGCTCAACGTAGTCGACAGAATAGCCCCGCGCGCGCAACACCGTCCGCATGTGGCGGTTCGCCACAAGCTGCGTCGGGCCATCATCCGCCATGCGCGCGTTTTCCAGAAGGCCCACATCCAGGTAGAAGCGTACCGACTGCCGGGGCTGCTCCGCGACGTATCGGGCCAGCCACTCGAACTCAGGGTCTTCGTCGGGGCTCCAGCGAAACCAGCCGGTCTGCGAGAGCACATTGCCGACCAGCTCGGGGTAGCGCAGCCCCAGGTAGGCGGCTCCCAGCCCGCCGAAGCTCGACCCGGTGACCACGGTGTGCGCTGCCTCCCTTGTGACAGGGTAACTCGCTCGCACCCAGGGTAGGAGGTGCTCTGCCACGTAGGTTGCGAACTCGTCATTGCATACCAGCTCGCGGCGGCGCGGGTTGTCGAGCAGGAGCGCCACGATGGGCGGGATGCGGCCCGCCACGATGAGATGGTCCAGGATGGCGGGGAGATTCATGATCTCCTTGTACAATCGTCCATCGAAGGTTAGCAAGAATGGGTACGGACCCGACCCTGCCCCTGGGGGTAGGTAGAGCCACGCGCGCCGCCCATCCCCCAGCGGCTCGTGGAGCTGCACCTCGCCCGCCGCAACGGATACATCTTGCCAGGGCTGTGCGGGGGCATCGGGCAACTCCAGCAGCGAGAAGATGATGTCATCGCCCCCCTCGTCGTCGAGATAGGCGGGATAGGTACGCGGGTTCAGCGGGTCGATCCGAAAAGCACCCATCTCCTCTCGGAACTCGGAGGCGCTTGGCGACAGCTGGTAGGTGGTTCGCGTGTCCGAGCGAAGCCGCCGCGTCTTGTACCAGACATCAGTTCCTGGCAGCAGCTCCATGTGATGCTCGCGGATACCGTCTGTTCCCCAGTCTTGAAGCACCGCTACGTTACGGACGCCCTCCTCAGCCCGGAAAAAGAAGGTCACGAGGGAGTAGCCCGCCTCGTCCCCCGGCTCGATGAGCGGTGTTCCCTGCGCGACCAGCTCCTCCCAGAAGCGGGCGAGGGCGTCATTTTCGCCCCGCTCGACCGTATCTTGAAGGCGTTGGACTCGTGGACTGAGTGGTACAGTCGACTCCATGTTTCATTGGCCTCCGGTTAGCAGGGGTAGATAAAGCGTCTTCTTTCCCGCCGTACAGTACTGAACTTTTACGTCATCCACATACCACCCCTCGCGGCTCGTGCCATCATCGGTGCCCATGCGGAAGCGGAGATGGACGCGCTGCCCCGCGTAGGCATTCAGATCGATGATGGACTCCAGCCAATCCTGCGGGTCGCCGCACCAGGCCCGGCGACCCCCCAAGGGGTTGTCGAAGGAGCCGCTAATTTGTCCATCATACTGGTCGGTCAGAAAGTTGGCCGGGGGGATATCCAGCCAAGTAGCACCCTGGTCCGGCGAGAGCTCGATCAGCGCCCCATCGTAGCAGGCCACCACCTCAAGATTGTTACTCCGCACTCGCTCGATAGATTGATAGTTCCAGAAATGCAGGGTGAGCCCCGACTGGTCGGCGGGCAGCGTGATCGCCGGAGAGAGAAGGTAGCGGTCACTGGCGGACTCTATCCCAGGCGCTACCATGGCCGCCGAGCCGCTGTGGGTACGGGTGTCCGACAGGGTCCAGGTATCGGTCAGCGCCTGCCCATTCTGAACCCCGCTCGACACCCAGGAGGACGCGCCCGACTCGAAATCTTCCTGGAAGAGCGTTACGGGCTGCGCCGTCGCGCCACACTCGCCTGCCACAGCCAGCGTCGAGAAGCTAGAGGTGGGGGATATCTGCCCGATGCCACAGGCGTTGCGGGCCCGCACGCGCCAGTATAGGAACTGGCTGCTGGGCAGCGGTTGGCTGGGCGTGTGGCTGCTGGTCGTCAGCCCGGGCGCGCGGTAGATGATCTGGGAGAAAGTGGGGTCACTCGCCACCTCAAGCTCGTAGCTATAGCTC
>JACCSL010001069.1 GCA_013812995.1 Ardenticatenales bacterium
CAACTGCTCGCCATCGACCTGGACCCGGTGCGACTACTTCTGGCCGACCACAACCTGCGCGTGGCCGGGGGAGGGGCATTGACTACTTTCGAGCAGGCGGATTGGACCCATTTTCCCTTCCCCCCCAGCGTGGAGGCCGCCTTCGCCGACCCCGGTCGGCGCGTCGAGGGGCGACGGGTGTTCACGCTGCACGAGACAGAGCCAGCCCTCCCGGCCATCCTGGCGGTCCAGCAGCGCCTCCCGAATCTGGGCGTCAAGGTGATGCCAGGCGTGGCAGACAACGAGATTCCAGAGTACGCCGAGGTCGAGTTTATCTCGGAGGGGGGCACCTGCAAGGAAGGGGTGCTCTGGTTTGGGGCACTGCGTACCGGCGCGGCGCGCAGTGCCACGCTCGTAGATGGCAACACTGTTCACACGCTGACGAGCGACGCCGTTGCGCCGCCTGTGCCAGTGACGGCCCCTCGTGCCTTCCTCTGGGAGCCCGATGCGTGCGTTATCCGGGCAACACTCGTGGCGCAGCTTGCACACCTCCTCGGCGCGAGCCAGATTGATGCGCAGATCGCTTATCTGAGCAGCGATAGCCTCACAGCGACTCCTTTTGCCAGAGTCTGGCCTATTCTGGACCATGCCCCCTTCAACCTCAAGGAACTCAACCGCCGCCTGCGGGCGATGGAGGCGCGGGTAGAGGCCGTGAAGAAACGGGGTAGCCCCATCGAGCCGGAGAGTTTTCGCAAGCGGCTCAAGAGTCACCCCAAGGGTAGGCCCGTGACTGTTTTTATCACGCGCCACCACGATCAGCCGTGGATGATTCTCTGCGGCGAGGAGCTTCGATGATAACCCCCGATCAATTCGTCCGCCGCCGCCAGAGTGATTGGGACCACTTGGAGCGATTGCTGAAGAAGGCCGGAACAAGTAGCGTCGAGCGGTTGAGCGAGCAGGAGCTGCGCACCCTCGGCAGCCTCTACCGCGCGACGGCGGCGGACCTGGCTCTGGCGCAGCGCGACTTCCCGCGCCACGATGTGACCGCGTTCCTCAACGCACTCATCGGGCGCGCGCATCACCTGGTGTACCGGGGTGGGAACATGGAGCGGGGTCAGATTCGACACTTTCTGACAGCGGGCTTCCCCCAGCTCTTTCGCAGCAACTGGCGCTACGTCGCCGTGGCCGCGCTGCTTCTCTTCTCCCCCTGGCTGATCGGGTGGTGGTTTGTGCTTAACACGCCGGAGCTGGCCTACGTGCTGGCCCCTGAGGCTGCCCCTATGCTCGACATGGTGGCGCACGAGGGAAAACTGTGGATCGACATTCCCTTCGAGGCGAGCTCCTTTGCCGGGGCGATGATCATGACGAACAACATCCAGGTGACATTCCTGGCCTTTGCCGGAGGGATGCTGGCCGGGCTCTTTACGATCTATGTGCTCCTGATGAACGGGGTGCAGTTCGGGGCGGTCTTTGGCTTTGTGCACGCTTACGGGCTCGGCCCCGATCTCTGGGAGTTCGTCGTCGGCCACGCTTTCATTGAGCTGACAGTGATCTGCATCGCGGGGGGCGCGGGACTGCGCGTGGGCCATGCGATGGTGGTGCCGGGGCTCCTGCGGCGGCGCGATGCCATCGCCATCGCGGCGCGGGAGGCAATGGGGCTGGTCACGGGGGGCGCGCTGCTGCTCATCATCGCCGGGATCATTGAGGGCTTTATCTCTCCTTCCATATTGCCCTGGACCGTGAAGGCGTCCGTGGGCGTGGGCAGCGGGATTCTGCTCTTCGCCTATCTGCTACGCGGGGGACGGGAGGAGTAGAGCGTTGGAGCGTTGGAACGAGAGAGCGTTGGAGCAGATAGACAACCGTCGTTCCGCTCCAACGCTCCAACGTTCCAACGCTATTACCGCCGCGTCATGGGCAGGTACAACTTTTCCGGTAACTCCAGCCCCTCAGCAGGAATCACGACGAGGGTGATGGAGGAGGGCGGGAAGAGCGCGCTGAAACCCGTTGGGCTCACGGCCTGCTCCGGCTGCGGGGCAATCGCGCTGAGGTTCGCAGCGCTGTAGCGGTAGACTTGCGCCGGGGCTGCCTCTGTCAACCCAGTGATGGAAACGGTGCTTGTCAGCGAGGTAGTGCTTTTGTTGATAATCATCAGCGTCAGGGAATCATCGCTGCTGCGCTGCGCCGCGTAGATTGCCAGCTTTTCCTGGTCGGCGCTGCTGGCGCGCACGCTGGTTTCCCCGAAGGTGCTTCCCGCGCCATCGTAGTTGAGGTACATGCGGAAGGCGAAGGCCCCCGGCTGCGTGGCCTCGGGCGGCCCCCAGAGCGTTGCCAGGTCCATGCCCTCGCGCCCGAAGATGCCCAGCACGTCCGCCTGGGCCAGCGCGCCGCTGATGTGTCCCATCGCGCCCCAGCTGTACTCCCCAATGGCGAGCTTGGTGCCAGGATAGTTGTCCGCCACCCATTCTTTCATCCTGGGAATCAACTGGACTGGCTCATTGATCCAGCTCTCGTCCACATAGGTGGGATCCCAGAGCTGGCGCGTCGAGCGCAGCCGTAGTGCCTGCGTGTTGTTGTCACCCGCATTGGCCGAGAAGATGCCACTGCCCTGCGGGTAGATGTGCAGGTCCAGATAGTCTAGCAGGCGCGTTCCGGTTTGCTGCTCGTAGGCGCGCAGTTGCTGGAGATACCACTCGACCAGGGGAATATTTCCGTGGGCCAGCCGGTCCTGCGGGTGGTTCCACCAATCCCCGCCCTCTTCCCAATCGAGCGCGGACCAGAAGTAACCCGTCCAGCCCCACTCCGCCGGGCCAAGCGTCTGCGCGCTGGGGTCTGCCTCCTTGATGGCCGCCGCGTACTCGATGGTGCGGTCGCGCAGCTCATCGTAGCTGAGGGGTTCGAGGTGGACATCGCGGTGCGTGTCGCTCCACAGCATCGGCTCATTGTCCAGATTGTAGAAGAGCACGCCCCCGGTCGCCGCCGTGCCATACTTCCCGATCATGTGCTCTATCCATGCCTGAACAAACGCCGGGCCAATCGCGAGGCTCGTGTCGCGGGGATCGTTGCCCGTGATCCTCGTTCCATCCGTGCGAACCCCGTTGCCACAGTCCGGGTTCCACTGCTCCACCTGCTGCTGCGGGCCGTACTTGGCAATGCTGAAGGCGCAGGCGCGGTCAATGTTGTTCGGCGTCCAACCGATGAGGGGCATCGTCATGAGTGTTTTGGTTCCGGTGCGGCGGTCCTGGTCGACGAACTCATCGCTTTCCGGCCCCGGCGTTGCGTTTGCCGCCGAGATATTCTGGAAAAAGTAGTCAGCAGCCCGGTTCGACATATCGG
>JACCSL010000030.1 GCA_013812995.1 Ardenticatenales bacterium
CGATGGTGCAGCGCGTGCTGCGGGAACTACGGAACCTCAGCAGCGGCCAGCCGCAGAGTAGCCTCGCCTCGCTGGATGACCGGGAGATCGAGATTCTGCGGCGGGTCTCGGCGGGCCAGACCAATCAGGCCATTGGCGATGCCCTACAACTCTCGGAGAAGACGATCAAGAATCAACTTTCCCTGATCTTCCAGAAACTCCGCCTGGAGAATCGCACGCAGGCTGCCATCTTTGCGCTCCGCCACGGACTCGTCACGTTTGAAGAGCTGGATATCTGGCACCGTTAGTACGCCCCGCGCTGGAATAATACAGTCGGGATTGTTTTGAGCAGAATCATCGTGTCCAGCATGGGCGACCACTGCTCGGTGTAGTAGATGTCGAGCAGCATCATCTCGTCGAAGGTCACATCGCTGCGCCCGCTCACCTGCCAGAGACCCGTGAGCCCCGGCGCGGCCTCCAGCCGTTTACGATGCCACTCCTGATATTGAGCCACCTCGCTTGGTAGGGCCGGGCGAGGGCCGATCAGACTCATATCTCCCTTGAGCACGTTCCAAAACTGCGGTAGCTCATCCAGACTCGTCTTGCGGATGAAAGCACCCACTCTTGTCACACGCGGATCGTTACGAATTTTGAAAAGCGGTCCGTCCGCCTCGTTTTTCGCGACCAGCTTTTGCACCTCACGCTCGGCACCTACGCGCATGGAGCGGAACTTATAGAGGGTAAAGAGCCGCCCGCCACGCCCCACGCGCGTCTGTTTGAAAAGAATGGAACCCGGAGAGTCCAGACGGATGGCGAGGGCAATGAGCAGCATGAGGGGGACCCCAACGAGCATAATCAGCGTCGTTGCCGTCAAATCAGTCAACCGTTTGAAGGCCAGATTGCCCCCCTTCAGAGCAGGTTCTTGCATGGCAATGAGTGCAACTCCCTTAATTTCATCCAAGATAACGTGGGTCAACGATAGTTGAAAAAGGTCCGGCACGATACGCGTCTGGACCGCCTCCTGCTCGCAGTGCTCCAGAATCTCCATGATTTTGCGCTGGTACTGCCAGGGCAACGTGATAATCACCTTGTCTACCTGATGCTGGCGGACTAGGCAAGGAATGTCGTCTGTGTTGCCCAGTGCGCGGAAGCGACCAATGTCGTGCTGCCGGTCCGGATTATCGTCCACGAATCCGATGACCTCATACCCGAGTTCTGGCTGGGCCACGATGTGGCGCATCAGCGTTCGCCCTAACTCGCCCCCACCCACGATCAGCGTTCGAGTCACTCCCACGCCCCGGCGTCGCAGCCATCCCAGCCACCAGCGGATCAGCAGCCGTGACAATGACAGATAGACGACGATGAGCGCGGCGGCATAGGCAAAGATGAGCCGGGAGAAGGCGTAGGGACGATAGAAAAAGAAGAAAACCACTACCATCAGGATCGCTGTGGAGGTCGCGTTGGTAATGGAGTACACCTCGTCAAACCAGGTTGAGCCGCGCCGGGCCTTGTAGACGCCCTCCATATAGAGGTTAAGGAGAATAAGAAGTGTGAGCGCCACAGCCGTTGGGAAGTAGTCGCTGTAGGGCGTGTAAAAGCGAATCTCGACCCCCAGGCCGATCTCCTGCTCGTAGCGTGCCCACCAGGCCGTGAAGAAGGCCAGATTGATCAGGAGCATGTCTACCCCGCGCAGAAGCCAGGGCAATCCTCCCCGCTCAATCAGTTGATTCCACCAGTGAATCATAGTCATCCTTCCAGCACCCGCTGATAGACAGCGGCCTGAGTAGCAGCACTATTGCGCCATTGAAAACGGGCGGCCTGAGCCAGCCCCTGCGCCCGACAACTCGCCTGGGCCGAGGGGTCCGTTAGCAAAGCCACCATCGCCTCGGCCAGGGCCTCTTCATCGTCCGGCGATACCATTCGCCCGGCATCCCCGACGACTTCCACAAGGCTGGTGGCATGGCTCACAATTACGGGCGTCCCGCAGGCCATCGCCTCCAATGGGGGAAGACCAAAACCCTCGTACCGACTCGGGTATACGAAAAGCTCCGCCGCCGCATACCAGAGCGCCAGCTCGTCCTGCGGAACGAAGCCCGGAAAGTGTACCTCATCGCCCAGCCCCAGCCGCTCCACCTCGGCGAAGATCTCATCGAAGCCCCACCCCTTGCCGCCCGCCAGAACGAGTTTTACCCCCGGAACCCGCCGCCGGATCGCTGCGAAGGCATGGATGAGCGCCGGAACATTCTTGCGCGGCTCTAGCGTTCCCACGTAGAGCACGAAGCGCTCGGGCAGTCCGCGTCGTCGGCGAAAGTCATCGACCTCCGACGCGCTAGGCGGCGTCGCAAAGGCTGGGTCCAGCCCTGGATAGACCACCGTGATTTTCTCCAGCGGCACTCCGAGCTGTCGGGCGATGTCCTCCCTGCCATGCTCGGCGATGGCGCAGAGATGGGTGGCGCGGCGGGCACTCACCTGCGTCATCGTGCGCAGGTAGAGGCGGTTCAGCGGGCGGAATGCCTCCGGGACGTGCAGGAAGGTCAGATCGTAGATCGTGGCAATGGCGGGCAGCGTCAGCCAGAGCGGCAGCACAAAGGCCATGCCGTGCAGCAGGTCGGGGCGCACCCGCGCGACCCCGTAGGGTTGCAAGAGTTGCTCCCAGAGAATCCGCACCGCAGGGCGACTCGTCGGGAGCGGCGTCAGGCGGCGCGTGAGGCCCGCTAGCTCGCCGCCGGGTTCGCTCATCCAGGCGGTATATCGAAAGTCACTGACGAGGGGAAGGTGGCGCAGAAGCTGGTAGATATACGTCGATATTCCTGCGCTGCGATAGCTGTTGCCCAGAGCCAGCAGGTGGGCATTCAGCCCGATATGAGGCTTTTCTTGGTGCGCGAGGTGGTATCTGCGAGTCATGGGGGCGGATTATAGCACAGGAACGGAAAAGGGGAACGGAAAGTCAAAAGTCAAAAGTCAAAAGTCAAAAGTCAAAAGGAACGGCAGACGGCGAAAGGAACGCCAGACGGCACGACATAGCTCCTACAGAGAAAAGGTGAAGGCAAGGAAGTGAAAGTAGTAGCGGTAAGGGCAGGCTGTTGTTTGGTCTATGAATCACCTGTTGTCTGAGCGACTACCCCACAACATCTCCTCGGCAATCGTGGGGACAAACAAAGTAAGCATAGAGGCATTGGCTTTATTTTTGCCTTTTGCCCTTTGCCTTTTGCCTTTCCGTTCTTATGCCTGCTGGCCGCAGAGAATCTCTTCGTAAAGCTGGTGGGTGTGGCGGGCGATGGCGCTCTGGGTGAAATGGGAGATGACGCGGCGTCGCCCGGCATGGGCGAGGCGCTGGCGCAGCGGCGCATCGAGCATCAGGAGGCGGAGCGCGCCCTGGAGCGCCTCGATGTTGGACTCGGGCACCACGAGCCCCGCCTCGCCGATGACATGGGGAATCTCGCCGCTGTCGCTGCCAACGACGACCACGCCGGAGGCCATCGCCTCGATCAGCACGCGGCCAAATTGCTCCTTCCAGTTCGAGCGGGTGAGAGAGGGGAGAACAAAGACATCGATCTCTCGATAGAACCTTCCCATCTCCGTCGAGGGTAAGGGGGGGAGGAATGCTACCTGAGCCTGGATTCCCAGCGCCTGCGCCCGCGCCTCCAGCGCAGCCTGGGCGGGGCCGCTGCCACGCATCTCGCAGCGCCACGGGAGACCCTGGAGGCCCGCGAGCGCATCCAGCAGGAGGTGCAGTCCCTTTTCCTCCACAAAGCGGCCCGCGTAGCCAAAGACGATGGGCGACGTATCCTGCGAGGCTGTTCGCTCTAATCGCTGCCCCATCTCGAAGAGGCGCAGGTCTACGCCGAACTGCGGGATGACGGAGGTGGCCCCCAGGTATCCCTTCTGGCGGAGCACCTGCTGCGCGTCCTCGTTGCCCGCGATGGCGTGGACCGCATGGTTGAAGACCCACTGCTCCATCCAGCGGAAGGGCGGCGGATAGTGGCGCAGTAGGTTCTGCCACGTGAAGAAGAGGAAGGGAATCTTGCGTCGGTGCGCCTCCCACGCCGCGTGGAAGGTCGCGAAGTTGTACGCTTCCTCGTCGATATGGAAGAGGTCGGGGCGAATCTCATCCAGTAGGCGGCCAATCGTCGGGTAGAAGTGCGTGTGGAAGGAGCCATTGAAGAAGATCGGCAGCACGGAGAGTGTGTAGCCCTCGGTGTGGGCGCGCTCCAGCCGACTCTCACCTCGCTCGTCCTTCCACGAGGGGGGGACTGCCGCCACCAGGCTGAGTGTCCCATTGGCGGCCAATGCTTCCATCTTGGTCTGATAGGCACCAACGACCAGCGCCTTGGAGAGATAAAGAATTTTCATGGTGGGGAAAGCATTTTCTCCAGCAGGATGCGCGGCCTGCCGTGCGCGTAGAAGTTGTCGTCGCGCTGTCGGACAGTGAAGCCGTGGCGTTGATAGAAAGCGTTGGTACCAACAAAGGTCACATCGTGGTCGGCAGGGACAGTGCTGAGTTGAAGCCACAGCACACTTCGTTCCAACAGTAGCTGCTCCAGGGTCGCCAGCAGTAGGCTTCCGATGCCCCGGTCCTGTTTTTCTGGCAGGACGCCAAGCCAGGAGAGTTCGGCGCGCTCCCCGACCATGTGATGGGTGAGAAAGCCGACCACCTGGTTATTTTCCAGGGCAACGAGGCCCTCCTGCTCGCGCAGGTCGATGGCGAGCGCCATCTGGTCCAGGGGACGGAACCACGCGGCAAGGGTGCGGGCCACGGCCAGCACCTCGGGTTGATCTTGCGGCATCAGCGGGTGAATCTGAATCGACATAGCCCGAAGTTGTAGCACGAGAGCGGTATCGCGTAAAGCTTAGCCTCTGCGTTAAAATAGAGGTTCAAAAGCCAGGCTGACCGTCTAAAACATGGACCCCAAAGTGAAGCAGGAGACAAGGAATCATTATGGACTTTGAGAAGATATATCTTGTAAGCGCGAACCTGGAAGTTGCAAGCGCAGATGATGTAAAGAGATTAGAGGAGCATTTAGGAGTCGATATGCCTGTTGGCTATGCCAACTATGTCATGAGGTTGGGAAGGGGAACCTATTGCGATTACCTACGTGTTCACCTGCCAGAACAAATCTTATATGAATATAGGATCGTACAGGAGCGACTGAAACAACATTATTTTTGGGAGGATATCGACAGCATAGATAAGAGCCAGTAATAGTTCAGGGGGTAGGAAAAAGGGAGGGGGCCTGCTGTCCTGCCCAGTGAGCGGCGAGGGAGTCGGATAAGAAGGGGAGGAGCGGGCGCTGCTGTTGGCGGCAGGTGGCGGTGACGGTCAAG
>JACCSL010000032.1 GCA_013812995.1 Ardenticatenales bacterium
CCTCTGTGTAGCCCACACGACTCTGAAGGTCTGATAGGTATGCCTGGTAGGCGGGAGTAAAGCGATCCTCGGTAAAGATATTCGGCGTCAGTGTGGGGGCAGGGGTGAGCGTCGGCATCGGCGTGAGGGTGGGGCTAATTACCCCCGTCTCGCTCTCCACCTCAACCGTCGCGGTGGCGCGGGTGGCCGTGCCGCGTGCCGTGGCGGTACCGCGCACCGTCGGCGTGCGCTCCGTCGTGGCCGTTGCCTCCACCGTTGGGCTGGGCGTTGGCGTGAAGAGTTCAGCCGTGGCGGTCGCGGCGATGGCGGCCTCGGCGGTGGCGGTCACATCGGCGGCGATCTGCGCGTCTTCCTGCCGGGCAATCTGGCGGCGAATCTCCTCGTCAACTTCCTCGTCCGTCACCGTAATATTTCGCTCAGCCGCCTTGCGCTCGATAATCTTCTCCTCGATCATCTGCTCCAGCGTCTGCGCGCCAACCCCGCTGTAGATCTGAGCCAACTGCTGTAATTGCTGGTCGTAGAATTGGCCCAGGAAGCCAGCGGTCTCGGGGTCGGCCGATAGCTCAATGTATTGCTCCTTCGTGTCCTTGATGAGCTGAAAGACACGGAAGCGCTCGTAGTTCACGCGCTGGTAAAACTCGCGCCGCGTGATTGTCTCGCCATATACCTGGGCCATCGGCTGCCCTGGCTCGACAAAGGCGCTGTAGATCGCCCCTGCCCCCAGGATCACCACGATGAGCGCCACCACTGCGGCGGTACCGATGGTCACGCGCTGGCGCACCAGGGCCTCGCGCTCGGCACGCGAGACATGTTTTCGATTGAGAGCTTTGTCCTTCTGTGGATTATCTGCCATGAGTTTTTTTCTCTTCTCCTCGCTCCTAAATTCTTCTTGTCTCAACGAACGAAAAAGACCTGCCAGGGGTGAGAGAATAGCTCCAGCACCTTTGGCAGGCCCCTTTTTCAGGATTCAAGTCGAATCGTGATTACTGAACGGTGTAAGGCAGCAGCGCGAGGTGCCGTGCTCGCTTGACTGCGAGCGAGAGGCGGCGCTGGTGCTTGGCACAGGTTCCCGTCTTGCGGCGGGGCAGAATCTTGCCCCGGTCCGAGAGGAAGCGCTTCATCTGATCGGCTTCCTTGTAGTCAATCGTGCTTTTGTCGTCTGCGCAGAAGCTGCACACTTTACGTCGCATTGGGCGGCGAGCCATGATTGTTCTCCTTCTTACTCTTCGCTTGTTTCAACAACATCTGCTGTGGCGAGGGCTTCCGCAGGCTCATCAACGGCAGGCTCATCAACGGCAGGCTCATCAACAATCGGCTCATCAACAATCGGCTCGGCCACAGTCGGCTCGGCCACAGTCGGCTCGGCCACGGCAGGCTCGTCAACAGGGGTCTCCTCGACAGCGACCTCACCGGTCATCTCATCCACGGGTACCGCGCGGAGTTCTGCCACCTCGGCCCGAAGCTCTTCGGGGGTGGCGACCAGGCGCGGTGCCTCTTGCAGTTCGTCCCGGCGGATGAACAGGTAGCGGAGCACATCCTCGTTCAGGTTCAACTGCCGCTCCATCGGAGCGAGGAGCGAGGCGGGCAGGTTGATCTGGTAGATCACGTCAATGCCCTGGTTGAACTTGCGGATGGAGTAGTGGAGGCGACGCTTGCCCTTGCGGGCCACCTCGATAATCTCGCCCTTGTTGTTGCTGATGTAGTTGTTGAGCCAGTCAATGCGGGCTTCGAGCGTCTCCTCCTCCAACTCTGGCTGGAAGATGACGAACAGCTCATATCGCCGTAGTTCGTCCATGAAACAATCCTTTCTCTGGACTGTGGTCCCGGCTCACAGGCCGGAACAGAAAGTGGGTGACAACAAAGAAAACGGGCGGCCCTTTGAGGGCCGTCCCGAAGCAAGGATTATAGGCGCTTTCCGGCTTGTGGCAAGTTGCTCAATCAGGCGGTAGGGTGTCATCTGTAGGCTGACGGAGTGCCTGGATGGCCTCAATGATCTTGTAGTAGCCTGTGCAGCGGCAGAGATTGCCACTGATGGCCTGCCGGATCTCGGTGTCCGTGAACCGCGTCCCTTTTTCCTCAAGAAGCTTCGCCGCACTCATAATGAAGCCAGGCGTACAGTAGCCACACTGCACCGCGTCATGTTTGATGAAGCTTTGCTGGAGCGGGTGCAGGGTGTCGCCCTCGGACAGTCCCTCAATGGTCGTCACGGTTGCGCCATGCGCGCGCTCGGCCGGCACCAAGCAACTCATCACGGCCACACCATCAAGCCAGATGGTGCAGGCCCCGCACTCGCCCTCCGAGCACCCTTCCTTTGTGCCAATCAGCCCCGCGTCCTCCCGCAGCGCGCGGAGCAGCGTCTTTCCTGCCGCACCTTCCATTGTCACGCGCTGTCCATTGATAATGCTCTCGATGAGGGATGTGGGCGCGGGGGCCACGCTGACCGGGTGGGCGGCGCGCTCCCAGAGATTAGCGCGCTCCGTCGGGTAACTGTCGCGCTCGCTTCCCGTGTGGAGGGCCTGGAGTAGGCGGCGGGCGAGGACGAGCACCGCCTGTACGCGGTACTCTGCCGTGCCCCGCACATCGTCAATCGGCGTGGCCGCTTCAGCGGTCAGCCGTGCGACCTCCTCAATGCTCTGCGGGGTGAGCGGGCCCTGTGCCAGGAGCGCCTCGGCGGCGGGGGCGCGAATCACTGTGGCAGCCACCGAACCCAGCGTAATGCGTGCGCCGCTCTCGCGCAGCATCACCGCGACGTTGACCACGGAGATGGCCTGGGCGCGGCGCAGCGCCAGCTTCGCGAACGCCCCGCGCTCCCCCTCGCCCAGCGCGGGAATCTCGATGCGTAGCACCATCTCGTCAGGGCTCAGGTCCACCTTGCGGAATCCCGTGTAAAAATCGTCGAGACTCACCGTGCGCTCGCCGCGTGCGGCAGAGCCCAGCACCACGCGGGCTCCCAGCGCCAGCAGCGGCGGAATCGTATCGTTGGCGGGCGAGGCCGTAATGAGATTTCCCACGACGGTGCCCCGGTTGCGAAGTTGGGGCGAGCCGACTTCCCACGCAGCCTGCGCCAGCGGGAAGGCACGCGCCAACACTCGCTCATCGTTGGCTGCCTGATTATGGGTCACCAGCGGCCCGAGCGTGATCGTGCCCGCCTCCTCCTCGATGTGGTCCAGCCCCATGATGCGCGTGATGTCGATGATCGCGTCCAGGTGGCGCACCCCCCGGTCCAGTTCAACGATCAGGTCTGTGCCGCCCGCAAGGACGCGCGCCCGTTCCCCGTGCTCCGCGAGGAGTGCCAGGGCCTCATCCACGGACGCGGGGGCAAAGTATTGGTTGTAGAGTTTCATAGATTGGCTCCACCAAGTGTTAGTAATAGTTCAGGGGGTAGGAAAAAGGGAGGGGGCCTGCTGTCCTGCCCAGTGAGCGGCGAGGGAGTCGGATAAGAAGGGGAGGAGCGGGCGCTGCTGTTGGCGGCAGGTGGCGGTGACGGTCAAG
>JACCSL010000034.1 GCA_013812995.1 Ardenticatenales bacterium
CTTGACCGTCACCGCCACCTGCCGCCAACAGCAGCGCCCGCTCCTCCCCTTCTTATCCGACTCCCTCGCCGCTCACTGGGCAGGACAGCAGGCCCCCTCCCTTTTTCCTACCCCCTGAACTATTACAGTTTTCTTAACACGTTCGCAACGACCTGGCAACGTTTCTGGGTTGAAATAAGGAAGACTTCACTTTTCACGAAACCAAGGAGGTTTTCCTAATGCAACATCGTCTTTTGAAAGGAACGGGCATCATCGGTGCCCTGCTGCTGGCCTTCGCGCTGGTGATCCTGGCGGGTAATGGCATCGCGCAGGCAGCGCGCCTGACCGACCAGATGCGGGCAGCGGTGGTAGCAGAGCAGGAAGCCCTGGCGCAGCAGGCGGCAGAGACAGAAGAGATAGTGGAAGAAGGCATTCTCGTCGCGTCCGTGGAGCCAGAGGGAGCGGCGGCCCAGGCGGGCGTGCGGCGCGGGGATATCCTGCTGACGCTTGGCGGTCAGACGCTGACGCACATCGGCGATCTGCACAGTGCACTGGCGGAGCAGGAGCCTGGGAAGCAGGTGGAGCTGTCGTTGATGCATGGCGATGAGCAACGAACGCTCACCGTGACGCTAGGCGAGCGCCAGGACCATGCGTATCTGGGGCTTATACCCTGC
Source organism: Ardenticatenales bacterium (assembly GCA_013812995.1). GTDB lineage: Bacteria > Chloroflexota > Anaerolineae > Ardenticatenales > Ardenticatenaceae > JACCSL01. Next base: position 654 of record JACCSL010000034.1, read on the forward strand.
GGGGAGGTCCACATGGAGCACTTTTTGGAGGGTGCCGTGCTGCCCAACATGCTTCCTGGGGAGGGCTTCTCCGTGCAGGGCGCGCTCATCGTGGAGGTCACAGGGGAGAGCCCGGCCTCGGAAGCGGGGCTCAAGCCAGGAACCCTCATCACGGCGGTCGATGGTGAGGCCATCACGGAGCCGACCTCACTGCGCGAGCGTATGGATGCACGCGAGCCCGGCCAGACGGTCACGCTGACTCTGCGTTATCCTGACATGGAGGAGGAGCAGCGCGTCGAGGTGATGCTAAGCGCCCACCCCGAGGATGGCGAACGAGCGTATCTGGGTGTGCGGATTGGCCCCTTCTTCGTGATGCGCCACCTGAGCGAGGCGGGGCTTCCGTCCCTCCCGGAGCTACACGACGAGGTGATGCCCTTTGAGGGCGCACCGTTGCCTTTCATGGAACTACCCGCGCCGCACCCGTTCGAGAGTGCGCCAGGCGAGGATCTCTAGCACCGGAATGACCATAAGGGGGCGGGTCTCAGGCCCGCCCCCACTTTTCGGGGGAGGATCGAATCATGATGCGTTCGCTGCGCTGGCGACTGGTTGCCAGCTACATTCTTTTGACGCTGCTGACCGTCACGATGACGGGCTTTCTGGCGCTCTCGCTCGTCGGGCGCTACGTGGCACAGCAGGAGGCGCGCTACCTGGCCGCCAATGCCGAGGGCATCGCCCACCGGGTGAGGCCCCTGCTCCGGCCTGCTCCGCACCCACTCGCCCTCCACGACCTGGCCCACACGGCCTCCTTCCTGGGCAATGCCCGTGTGCGCATCCTTGACGCCCAGGAACAACCTCTGGCGGATTCCGGTCCGGGTCGGGTGACCGAAGATTTTCTCTGGATCGCCTCTGCCTCGGGCATGACGGTGCCAACAGATGGGGAGGAGAGAGGCGGCCTGATGCTTTCCCTCTCGCCCCTGGACCACCGGCCAGCCGAAGAGCCCGCTTTCCTCGGCACACTCCCTGCCGACGCGGAGATCACCTTTGTGCGGCGCGTGGAAGGGGCCTGGGGCAGCCAGTTCATCTTTGAGGAGATACATGCGGGCTCTCCCCTGGATGCTCCTAGCCAGCAGGAAGTTCTCGTCGCGGCGGAGGTTCCGCGCTCCCCGCAGGTCGTGCGAGTTCCTGTGGAGGAGGGCGGCCTGGTGATGGGCTATGTGGAACTGAGCGGCACGCCGGACCTGAGCGCCGAGGCGGTTGCCACGACCCGCCGCGCCTTTGGCACAGCGGCGGCAGGGGCGACACTCCTGGCACTCCTGGTCGGCTTGGTCGCGAGTCAGCGGGTTACCGCCTCGCTCCACGCGCTGGCCTTGGTCGCGCGGCGCATGGGTGAGGGGGACCTCGCGGCGCGCGCGCAGGTGGTGGGGCAGGACGAGAGCGCTCAACTGGCGCTTCAGTTCAACCGGATGGCCGAGCGGCTGGAGTCCAGCTTTGCGGCGCTGGCCGCCGAGCGGGATACGCTGCGCCGCTTCGTGGCGGATGCCTCGCACGAGCTGCGCACCCCGATTACCGCCATGCGGACCTTCAACGAGCTTCTCCAGGGCGGGGCCGGGGAGAAAGCCGATGCACGCGCGGAGTTCCTGGCGGAGAGTGCGGTCCAGCTCCGGCGGCTGGAATGGATCACGCACCATCTGTTGGACTTGGCACGACTGGATGGGGGATTGGTAGCGCTGGAGCTGGAGCCCGACGAGGTGGACCTGCTCATCGAGCGCGTGCTGCGCCCCTTCCTGCCACAGGCGCAGACGCATGGCGTGGAACTGGTAGCTGCAACACCCCTCCCACACGCCGAGGTTATCTGGGACGCGGCGCGGGTCGAGGGGGCGCTTGCCAACCTGCTGGACAACGCGCTGAAATTTACTCCCTTGGGCGGAAAGATCGAAGTCGGCGCAGAGCGGCGCGAGGCGATGATCGAGCTATGGGTGCGTGACGATGGCCCCGGCATCGCGCTCGATGAGCAGCCACGCCTCTTCGAGCGCTTTTACCGGGGGCAGGACAGTCGAGCTGAGGGGAGCGGGCTGGGACTCGCCATTGTGCTAAGCGTGGCCCAGGCGCATGGCGGGGACGCGCGGGTGGAGAGCGAGCCAGGCCACGGGAGCCGCTTTGTGATCGAGCTGCCGGTTAGCCTTCCTGCTGGTGGAGCGGGTCACGGACCAGCAGTGTAATCCGGTGCCAGCCATTGTTCATGTAACCCTTGAAATTCCAGAGTGAGGCAATGTCTTCCGGCTGACCGCACTCGGTGTCATCCCAGGCGCGAACGATGAGGGTCTTGGTTCCATCATGGAGATTTAGCGTCGTCTCCCAGAAGCGCCACGCCCAGGGCTCGCCGCCCTCGCCCAACGTGGTCTCGCTCCAGCTGGCTCCCTCGTCCACGGAGAGTTCCACGCGCTGGATGGTGCGGCCATCCCCGGCGACCGCATATCCTCTCACCTGAACCGCGCCCACCGTCAGCATGTCGCCCTCTTGCGGCTGGCAGATGACCGCATTGACCGCCAGCTCGCCGAGCATCGTTCCCTGGTTCCAATCCACGGTGTCCTTGTTGATGTGGGGCGGAAAGAGCTTGTAGGCGTGTGCCTGGAAGTAGTTGCTGGAGGGCTCTTCCTGGAGCGTAATCGTCGTCAGCCACTTGACGCTTCGCGCGCCGATATAGCCAGGGACGATCAGCCGCAGCGGGAAGCCATGTACGGGGGTCAGCGGCTCGCCATTCATCTCGTACGCCAGTAGGACCTCGGAATTCCACCCCTTCTCGATGGGAATCGAGCTGCCATAGCCCACCGATTTTCCTTCGCGCAGCACTTCCTCCATGCCCATAAAGGCAACGTGCCGGGCAGTGTCTTCCACTCCCGCCGCCTCCAGAATCGCCGACAGCGGGACGCCTGTCCATGTCGCATTGCCGATAGCCCCGGCCTCCCAGGCAATCTCGGTGGGAATTGGCGCGACCTCCATCATCTCGTTTCGTCGGTTCCCCGCGCATTGCAGGGTCGCCATCACCGTCCGTTGCGGGAAGGAGTGACGCAACGCCTCCAGCGAGAGGTGTAGCGGGGTCTGTACCAGCCCATTTACGGAGAAACGGTACGCGGCGGGGTCGATGGTAGGCGTGGGACCGTGGTTACGGATATAAAAGTGCGGCTCAGGGGTGATAAATCTCTCTCGCAAGAGATCCAACGTCGGTTCGGCATTCATCGGCTCCTCCTGGTGGACACGGAGAGCCGGTGGCGGGTCTTGGGGTTTCATAAGGTAAGCGCCAGGAGACCTACGAGCTTAAGCCGTGGGAGGAATGGCGCGGCGCTGAAAAGCGTTGCCATCGCCTGGCAATCTCCTTTCTAGTGGTAGGAATAGCCATCAACATGATGGAGTAGGCGGCAGTGGCGATAACTGATGCCCTCCACCAGGATGGTGGCGGTGCGGATATTAAAGCTGCCGGTGGCGCGCACGGCCACCCGTCCCGTATAGCGGCCCTGCTTCTTACCGCTGGGCACGACGGCGCGCACGATGTCGCCGGTCTGGAAGCCGTGCACCACTTTGGCTTGTTTGGCACGCGTGCGTGGAAAGCCATACTTGTTCATCAGGCACATCTGGCGCGAGCCGTGGCCCGTCGCCCGAATCGTGAGCAGGTGCCACCGCCCCGAGGTCCACAGCGTCTCGGGGGTGCTGGCCCCAACGCAGGCGGCATCCAGCCAGTGTGCTTTGGGCAGGCCGCGTAGCGTGCGATTCCACTTCGTCCGCCCGCCGGTGCCAACTTCCACCAGCAGCCCCGTGGCCTGGAGCGCCTCATACAGCGCCCAGCGCGTGCTGTTGACCGCGGCGGCATCCTTGAGCGGGGATTTGGCCTGCGCCAAAATCCGTGCCAGGCGGGCGGGGTCATGGGCCAGGAAGTCGCGCACGTCATGCACCCCTTTGCGTTGGTTGCAGGGCACACAGGCAATCGTGAGATTGCTCACGCGGTCACTGCCCAGCCGCCCGCGTGCGACAATATGCTCGACTTCCAGGGGCACCTGCGTGGCGTCACAGTACGCACACTGATGCCCCCATTTCGCGAGCACGTCGGGTAGGAGGAGCACGTTGCCGTGCCCCTCCCCCCTCAGAACCGTGCGTGCGAGTTTCCCCGCACACGGCTCAAGCAGGC
>JACCSL010000038.1 GCA_013812995.1 Ardenticatenales bacterium
GCCTGGCACGTTGCAACACAGGCCCAACGGGATCAACTCCTTGCTGCCTGGGAGCGGCAGGACAAAGAGATCATTCATCAGCTCGTCAATGATCTTAATGCGCGGCAATTTCTTGTCGGAGCTTCGCTGGATCATCGCAGACAGGCACTTCAGGCCCTGGAGCAACTATCCAACAACGGTGATCCCGCTGTTCTTACCACCCTCCAGGGTCTTGTCAACGAATTAACACTCCTGCCAGACAGACTGCTGGTAAACCTGTAAAGTTAGAGGGCGATCTATGGTTACGAATATTTTTGGTCATGCTTCTGGTCCATCCCGCGCACCCCTGGCGCTTGTGCTAGCTGGCGCAGCCGTCCTGATAAAAGTGCTTGCCTTCATTATTGCGCTTGTCTCATCCCTCAGCACATGGTCGTTGCCCTGGACTGGACTGGAGTTCGATAATGTCGGTCGTATTCATGAAATTGCAACCAGCGGACCCAATACCCATACGGTAAAGGTAGGGGATATCATTCTGGAGGTTGAAGGACGCTCCTTGCATGAGACGAAAGCCTCTGTGTATGGCATGCGAAGCGCAGGACAAACCATTCCTTACACCATTCAGCGAGATGACACGCGAGCTGTGGTCGATATAGCTGTCGTTGATCCTCCCTGGTGGGTACGGTTGGAGCGCTCCACATTGTTCGCGCTCGCGCTGGGCTTCATCGTTTTGGGGCTAGCCATTTTTGTAAGGGATCCCTGGCAGGAAGAATATGCTATTTTCGCCTTGATGTGTTCCCTGTTCGCCATCATGATCAGCACAATGGAGCTGGCCTCGGTCCAGGTGCTTTGGGCTGCCTATATCAATCAGTTTGCCGTGGCCCTCTCTGTGGCTACCTTTCTCCATTTCCACCTGTTATTCCCAGCCAAACGTCGTTACGGCTATTACGTTGCGGCGGTAGCGTATCTGACAGCCTTTGGGATAGGAAGCATTTATGCTGCTTTTGAGGTCTATCAGGTACGACTACAGCCCTGGTATCCTGTTTTTTATGGGGTAGCCAGTATCTTTCTGCTTTCTTGCTTCGCCCTGAGTGCTGGATCGTTGATTCAAGCCTGGGTGGTCGGCAACGGTGAGCAACGCCGTCGGCTAAGGGTCGTCTCCGCTGGAACACTGCTGACCATTGCTACAGTCATATTCCTCGTGATCGCGACTCATTTATTCAACTTGAACGAAGCGATCCTGTATAAGGTTGTGGTATGGAGCCTCCTGTTTATTCCCATAGGCTATGGGATTGCGCTTCATCGCAACGACTTGTTTGCCACCGACCTCAAAATTCATCGGGTCTTGACGTATCTGCTTTTAGTCCTTGCCCTTCTGGCGACCCACTTTGTGATCGTATGGATGCTGACGCAGCTAACTTCAGGGGGATACAGCGAGGTTTCTGGTAGTATCGCAAGCTTGTTTGTTGCATTCTCTTTCCGACCCTTGCAGGAGTTGGTCGAGCGACTGGTGAACCGCCTGGTTTATGGAACAGCCTACAACTATCTGCGCGTTTTAAGCCCGGCCATCGACCATTTGGGCAGGTTCAACTACGAGGCCCTAAATGAGGTTCTGACTCTACGTGTTCCCACGGCTCTTCGGGTATCCCAGGCTAGCTTTTGGATGATGAACTTGTCTTTGATGGAGGGTAGCTGGTTAGGCGGAGAGCTTGCCAGAGGAGAGAGCCTCGCTCTCCCAACAGCCTTGACGAAAGAAGATCTTGAAAGAGGGCAACCGATTGTGGTTGATCGTAACTCGGAAACCTGGCAAGCCTGGCCTTTCGGGGAGGTGGTGCGCTGGATCGTTCCTTTGGTCGTTGATAAGGAACTCCAGGGGGTCTGGCTCATGGGGCAGCGCTCTCAGGATGATTCGTTTAGCCCTATGGACCACGAATTATTGAAGACGATAGGGCAAGCGGCAGCCCTTGTCATCAAAGGAATCGGCTTGGTGGGAGAAGTAGACAAACAACTCATGGAGAGCCAGGCCGCCCGAGCCGAGCTAAGTCAGGCGTATCAGATGTTGACCAAGGCAGGGGAGCGTGAAAGGCA
>JACCSL010000045.1 GCA_013812995.1 Ardenticatenales bacterium
CCCCAGGATGTACTCATCGCAAAATTGCTGAAAGGTATCTTTCGCGGCCCCTGGTATACCCGGAATGGAGGCATTGGGTATCTCGCAGAGCGCAAGGTCCATCGTGCTCGTAGAGCCGCGCGGGGCCAACTCCTCGAAAGCCTCCATCCGTTGCGTGACGCCGGGCGAGACCGAGCTGGCAAGCACGGTTGCCAGAAACGCCACCGCGATGGATTGGATTACCTGGCGCGTCGAGTTGACGAGGGCAGAGCCGCGCGAGAGCTTGGGCATGGGCACGGTGGAGAGCGCGGTCACCATCGTGGTCTGGACCGTGAGGCCCAGAGCCAGGCCGCGCAGTGCCAGCAGGAAGAGCAGCCAGGAGATGGGGGTCTCAAGGGTGAGCTTCGAGAGCTGCCAGGTGTTGATGATCAGGAGTGTGAACCCTGTGACCACCAGCGGGCGCGCGCCGACCTTGTCATAAAGCCGCCCCGCCAGGGGCAGGGTGATTCCCGCCGCAATCGCCAGGGGGAGCAGAATAAGTCCCGTCTCGAGGGCACTGTAGCCGCGCAGAATTTGCAGATAGAGGGGAAGCAGGAACTCCGCGCCGAAGAGGGCGACCACGCTCACCCAGCCCACGATGATGGCGGTGGTGAAGGTGGCATTCTTGAAGAGCCGCAGGTCCAGCAGCGGTTCTTTGGCGATGAACAGCTCGACGATGGCGAAGGCAATCAGGGCCACCGTGCCGATGGCGAACCAGGTCGTCACGGTGCTAGAGGTCCAGCCCTCGTCGGCGGCGCGGGAGGCGGCGTAGAGCACGGAGCCAAAGCCAACCGTCGAGCAGAGAAGACCCAGCAGGTCGATCTTGTGGCTGTGGTGCTCCTGCTGGTCGCGCAGCCAGCGCCACCCCATCGTCACCCCGACGATCCCGATTGGCACATTGATGAAGAATATCCAGCGCCAGTGTCCCAGGTCTACGAGCCAGCCGCCGAGGATTGGTCCCAGGGCTGGCCCCGTGACGAGGGCAATCCCGAAGAGACCCAGGGCTGTGCCCTGCTCTTTCGGTGGAAAGGCGGTGAATAGCAGCGCGGTTCCCAGCGGCAGCGCGACGCCCCCGCCGATGCCCTGGAGTGCCCGCGCGGCCACCAGCACCCACAGGCTAGGGGCCAGGCCACAGAGCAGCGAGCCGAAAACGAAGATAGTGAGCCCGGTGAGGAATACCCGCTTCAGACCAAAACGGTCCCCCAGAAAACCGGAGAGCGGCGTGCTGATTCCGAGCATCAGCACGTAGATGCTGATGACCCACTGCGAATCATTCACGCCGGAGGCAAACTCCTCCTGGAGCGTCCGGAAGGCAATGTTGACCACGGTGGTATCGAGGATCACCATGAACATGCCGAAGATCACGGAGATCAGCACTTTCCACTTGTAGGCAAGACGTTCCGGCTTTTCTGCGCTATGGTCCATCTATGACTCCTCGTTGGGACAAACAAAGCCCGACCGTGGTAGGCGGTCGGGACTCTGGTTTGTCTATTACTTAGCCAGCGCAATCGTACCTGACGCGCAGGCAAAAGGCAAAAGCAAAAAGCGGATTATTCCAGGAGCTTTTTGGCGGCTTCCAGTTGGGCCAGAACGCCTGCCCGCCCCGTGCCACCGCCCCCTGACTTGCCCTCGACGGAGCGTTCAAAGTCGAAAAGCTCATACAGCGTTTCGTCACAATTTTCCTGAAGACCCTGGTAATAGTCCAGCGGCAGCTCACGCAGGGAAATGCCCTGTTTCTCGGCGATGGCCACCGCCTGACCCACCGCATGGTGCGCCTGACGGAAGGGCAAGCCGCGCCGCACGAGGTAATCTGCCAGGTCCGTGGCGAGGAGGGCATCATCCAGTGCGGCGCGCATTCGCTCCCCCTGCGGCTGAAGCGTCCCGATGAGGGCGGCGAGCACGGGCAGCAGCGCATGGAGCGTGTCGAGGGTGTCGAGCAGAGGCTCTTTGTCCTCCTGAAGGTCCTTGTTGTAGCTGCTGGGCAAGCCTTTCATCGTCACGAGCAGCGTCACGAGGTTCCCGATGAGCCGCCCGCTCTTGCCGCGCGCCAGTTCCAGCGCATCCGGGTTCGCCTTCTGGGGCATGATGGAGGAGCCCGTGGTGAAGCGGGGGTCCAGCCGCACAAAGCCAAACTCGCGGGTGCTGTAGAGAATCAGGTCCTCTGCGAGGCGGCTGAGGTGGGTTCCCAGAATCGCCGCGTCGGCCAGAATTTCCAGAATGAAGTCCCGGTCACTCACCGCATCCAGAGAGTTAGGGATGATGTGCTCGAAGCCCAGCGCCGATGCGGCGCTCTCGCAGTCCGCGCCAAGGCTATGGCCAGCCAGGGCACCCGCGCCCAGGGGCGAGAGGTTCGCCCGGCGCGCCGCCTGGGAAATACGCTCCCGGTCCCGCTCGAGCATCCAGACCCATTGCAGCAACCAGTGGCTCCAGCGGATGGGCTGTGCCTGCTGGAGGTGGGTGTACCCTGGCAGAATGAGGTCAATCCCCTCCTCCGCCTGCCCGATCAGCGCCGCCTGGAGCTGGCGAATCTCCCCCTGTAGCTGCTCCACCTCGGTGCGCAGAAAGAGGCGCTCGTCGGTGGCAACCTGATCGTTGCGGCTGCGCCCGGTGTGCAGTTTGCCTGCGACCTCGCCCAGCAGTTCGGTCAGCCGCCGCTCATTGGCCGAGTGGATGTCCTCATCGCTCTCGCGAACCTGGAACTCGCCGCCCTCCCACTCCTTCATAATCGCGCGCAGCCCCTCGACGAGCGCGCTAACCTCCTCGGCGCTCAGGTAGCCCGCCTGGCGTAACTCCCGCGTCCAGGCAATGGAGCCCTCCAGATCCACCTTCCAGAGGCGCTGATCGAAGAGGATAGAGCGATTGAGATGATGAAGGGCGTTGTCTGTCTCGACCTCGTATCGGCCACCCCAGAGTTTCATAGGGAGCATCCTTTCTGCTTGATGTAGTGACATTGCTAATCACTCATAAAACGTAAAACGTAATGAGCCAATGAGATACTTTTTCGAAGAAAACATAGCCTTGAAGCTTACGTTTTACGTTTTACGCATTACGTTTTACGTCCCCAGGCCAGCAAGCGGTCCAGCAGGCGGGGGAAGAGGACCGAGAGAATATGAGAGGGTCGGAGCAGTCCCGGCAGGTAACGCTCACGCGGTCGGCGCTCGATGGCGTGGTGGATGGCAGCGGCGACCTGCTCCACCGTCAGCAGCGGGCGCAGCAGGGCGACCCTGGGAATATGCGCTGCATTGTCGCCACGACTCATCTCGCTGTCAATCGCGTTGGGCACAACCTCGGTGATGACGATGCCACTGCCGCGTAGTTCCACGCGCAGGGAGCGCACAAAGGAGGAAATCGCCGCCTTGGAGGCAGCGTAGCTC
>JACCSL010000066.1 GCA_013812995.1 Ardenticatenales bacterium
GATACGCCCAGCGGTCGCGGTGGCTTCCTCCTGCGTAATCTTCCCTCGCTCAGCGAGCCGCTGGAGGAGGGCCACGAGGCGCGAGTGCGCTGCGAGCACAATCTCGTCGGAAACATCGTAGAGCAGAACCTCATAGCCGCTCTGCGCGACCACCTGCGCGATGCCCGCCCCCATCGTCCCCGCGCCGAGCACGCCAATGCGTTGAATCGCTGCTAGCTCCATGATTTCATCCTTAGTCCTTCCTCGGCTGAAACAAGGCATTCAAGATACTTTTCCACTCGTCTTCGAACACGACTTGAAAGTGGATCTTATGATTGCTAAATTCCTGGGCAAGAGTATCAGCCTCTATTGGAGTGGGCTGGCTCATGTCCTCACAGAGTTTAAATAGCTCCTGTTTATAACGGGTATCCTCATTTTTCAGGTGCAAACCTTTGGTTTCTAACACCAAAACCTTGGAGGGTTCAGGAAGAGGCTCTTCGATCGTGGGCGCATCATGCCCCAACACAATGAAATCGGAGTAGACCTTATGCTCCTGCCATCCTTGGATACTGTAGTTGAATTTAACAACATTCCGATACCAGGCCAACACCCAATACTGATGTTCGAGGTACAGGGCTACAGACTTTTCTAGCTCATTGAAGTCTTCTTCCATAGCATCAAAGAGCGAACGCTGAATTGGATCTCCACGGTTTGTTAGCTTCTCACTTCCCGTTACCCGGACACGGTCCGGGATCGCACTGCCTGCGCATCCTGATAAAAGGTAGAAGTGCAAAACTCTATCATCAATCAACTGTAAAAAAACCTCTTTTGCCAAGTTACGGCGTTGCTCAATCAATGTTCTGTTCAGCTCTTCAATGACAAACCCTAAATCGCGTTTGATTTGAGCGTTGCTGTAATTCTTTTGCAACCGCGCCAATGCTTCTTGGGCAAATTCATAGGCTTGCCAGGGGTTGGGTACCCCCTGTCCCTTTAATAGATGGCGGGTCATCCAGACAAGATCAATTTCCATGTTGTGCGCGGGGGTGGTTTGAAGTGATGTGATAGGGTCGTCGAAACCAATTCTGGTGTGGCTATCTTGCCTATCTGAGAGATTAAGTTGTAAGGTCTCAAAGTGGCTGAGATCGATTTTTGTCCAGTCTACACGGCTGAGAATGTCAATTTCGTACTCAATCTCTCGCCAGCCTCCCTTATCGTTTGGCACAACAAAGCAAGGAAGATACACCTTACCTGCATATTGTTGGAATTGAGGACGAATCGCAGTGTCGTGGGCCTCTCGTAGTGTGGCATCATTCCGCTCTAAGGTAACACGGCCCGCCACATCCCCTAGACCTTCCCCTTCAAGCCCCGCTCTAATTTGTTTGACTAGATCAATGGTCCCTACCCGGTAGCAGTACACATAACTCTCATCCAGCTCTGCTAGCTCCGTTTTCCTGGCATATGGCTGTCGAAGTACTCTGCCTATCAGTTGAGTCATGGCTGTCAGGGCTTCGGGGTTCGTTAAAACAGTCAGAATGTAAGCAAATGGACAATCCCACCCTTCTTGGAGGGCCTGTTTGGTGATGATGTAGCGGATGGAACACTCCGGGGCCAGCAGGTCAATCTGTTCGATTTCATTCCGCTCACTGCTTTTGACCGCGATTTCTTCGGGCAATACCCCACAGTGCTCAATCAGGAACTCCCGTACATCCTCAGCATGAATGAATTGCGGTAAGCGCTGCTTCTGCCCCGTTCGCTCGACCTGGATAAGGTTGATAGGGCGGATGTAAGTTCCGCTCTCTGCCTGGTATCGCTCCGCCACCTGTTCAAGGGCGAGACGATGTTGGTGACTCGCTCGCACGGTATCACGCCAGTCGTTGCTCGCTTGACGATGAAGATGGATATCCAGTTTGAGCATTCCCTCTTGGTGGACGGCACGCCCTGTGATATTCACTAACACATTGCTGTGAGCGATGTTGGGGGTGGCCGAAAGCTCCAAGATGAAGAAGGGATTGAACCCTAGTAATGTTTCTTGAGCGAGTTGACTGTACGCTTTGTGGCCTTCGTCCAAGATAATTAGCGGGGCCAACAGGCGCAGGGTGTTTCCAAGGGAGGTTTTTATCATACCCCCAAAGACACCATGCTTATTTGGGTATTGGTCCAGGTTAGAAATTCGATTGCGGAGCGCGTCATGCGCTTCCCATTGATCTTCGGGTGGGAAAAAAGCCTCAAATCCCCCTTGATCTTGAAAGAGGCGCAGTGTGTCTTTGTTCTGCCGATTCGCAGATGGGAGCATTAGGAGGAGTATGACCAACTGCTCCTGCACATCTAGCGGGGAAAAACGATCGTCTTTCTCCAAAATGAGAGTGCGATTGCCACTCGTAAGGTCAAGGCTCTGGCGATACGGGTGGGTTCGATCCCGCAGGGCGCGGAGGGTCTGTTGATATATTTGTGTGGTAGGAACAATCCAGAGCACAAGCCCTGTCTGTTGCTGGCGGTACAGCCCCATGATGATGTCAATGGCTTTCACCGCCAGAATGGTTTTCCCACCCCCTGTTGGCACCTTGAAACACACAGTAGGAACCGAGATATCTATACCATTCTGTCGTGGGTGATACTGATGGTTGCCTACCGTTTGTTTCCAGGCATCCCGATCCCACTCATAGGGAATATCCAGCCCCGAAGAGGCAAGTTGCTCCCGCTTGGCTTCCGCCTTGCGAAGCTCGGACAGATAGCGCCGCAGAGTATCCAGGGCTTGCTGCTGGTATGCCTTCAGTTCCATCGTGTCCCCACCTCTGTGCGACCTTTCAGCAAACTTTCAGTGTCCTTGAAGTCAGGCGCGGTTTAGCCTCGGAAGCGGTAGATAGCAAAAGGTAGCTG
>JACCSL010000073.1 GCA_013812995.1 Ardenticatenales bacterium
TGTCGGTTGGGCTACCACGCCCAGGTCGCTAGTTACGAACCGTCTAGTCAACCGTTTAGTCTCGCTTGGGCCGAGTGGTCCGCTCAACCTGCTGCAAGCCCCCGAGTTCGACTCGGGGGTAGTTGACTCCTTTTCTGATGATGAAGATAGAGCACAGTCTATCCTCCTTATCACCAGAAAGAGGGTCCGAACACGGACCACTTTCTGACCAAATCCCTCCATATTCTGATAGGAGAGCTCAACATGCGTCCTACTATCTTCCCGTTGCTTTTGACCTTGCTTTTTGCCGTGCTGCGGAGCCCTCTCCCCGGCCTTCGGCCGCCCCTCTCCCGATTTCGGGAGAGGGGCCACGGACTGCGTCTGATGGAAAATATTGAAAACGAGTTTGGGCCTTGCGAGAAACCGCCCGCCGAGGGTTACGGGGCACAAACAACATGCCCTTTCAGCCTCGGCGGGCGTCTCTTCTACCCTATCGCTATCCTCTTCTGCTCTCCCGCTCCAACGCTCCTCCGCTCTTCCGCTCCAACGCTCTCCCGCTTCTCCACGCGCACCAACACATCGTAGAAGAGCGCGCCCGCGCCCATATCGGCCTCGTCCTGCGGTGTGACCTGGTTGATGTTGCGCCCATCGGGGCTGAACTTGGCCCACCAGACGCCTGGTGCCAGCACCGTCCCCGCGATGATTTCCTCCGTGATGTGGCAAGGTAACTCTACTTCGCCCAGTTCGTTCCACACGCGCACGATCTCGCCCTCCGCGAGGTTCCGCGCGGCGGCGTCTCGTGGATGCACCCAGAGCATCGGATGCTTCTCGCGCGCCTGGAGCCGGTCCACGTTCACGAAGGTGCTGTTGAGAAACGAGTGCGCGGGCGGCGAGATGCACTGGAGCCAAGAGTCTGAGTCGCCCGCGTCGGCGCTGGGCGGTACCCAGGCGGGCAGCGGGTCATAGCCATCCTCCGCCAGGCGCGTGCTGTAGAACTCGCAGCGCCCGCTGGGGGTGGGAAAGTTACCCTCCGCGAAAGGCAGGAAGGGCTGCGGAAGATTCAGCCGCGCAAAGCCCTGCTCCAGCAGTGTCTCCCAGGTCACCGTGGCGAACACCGGATTCTGCTGACCCCGCACGAATTCCTCAAGCAGCTCCACATCGCTCTGCTGGAAACAGGGCTCCTCGTAGCCCATCGCGGTGGCGAGGCGACGGAAAATCTCGCTGTTGGGCAGGCTCTGCCCCAGCGGCGCGATGGCCGGGCGGTTCAGTGCCACGAAGAGGTGCCCATACGGTTTGAGAAGGTCCCAGTGCTCTAACTGCGTGGTCGCGGGCAGCACATAGTCTGCGTAATCCGCTGTATCTGTCTGGAACTGCTCCAGCACCACCGTAAAGAGATCCTCCCGCCGCAGCCCCGTGACCACCGCGCCCTGGTCGGGGGCGACCGCTGCCGGGTTGCAGTTGTAGACGATGAGCGCGTGGACAGGTGGCCCTGCCTCTTCCGGTGCGGGAATGGGGTCTACGGGGCGCGGGTGGTGATGCGCCTGGGCTAGGCGAGCCGCATCGTGGGTCAGCGCGTCGCCCAAGCGATTCATGTTGAAGGTGCGCGGCTTGCGCCCGGCAAGTAGCTCAGGGTGGTAGAGCATCGTTCGATCAAAGGGGAAGCTGCCGCTGCTGCTGAGCTGGATGCCGCCGCCCTGCGCCCGCCACGCCCCGACGAGGGCGGGCAGGCAGGTGACGTTGCGCATTGCCATCCCGCCGCCCGCGTGACGCTGCATCCCATAGTTCACGCGGATGGCGGCAGGGCGGGTCGTCGCGTACTCGCGGGCCAGCGCGCGGATGCGCTCCGCCGAAATCCCGGTGAGCGGCGCGGCCCACTCCGGCGTGTAGCCCTGCACCCGCTCGGCCAGTGCCTCGAAGCCCTCCGTGTACCGCTCGACATACTCCGCATCGTGGAGCCCCTCGCTGATGATGACCTGCATCATGGCCAGCGCCAGCGCCCCATCGGAGCCGGGTCGGATGGGCAGCCACTCGTCTGCCGCGCGGGCGGTACGCGTGCGCGCCGGGTCGATCACCACGACGCGGGCACCGTTTTTGCGCGCCTCCTGCACGAAGGGCCAGAGGTGCTGGTTGCTGGTCAGCGTGTTACTGCCCCAGATGAGGATCAGTTGCGCGTGGGCGTAATCCTGCGTCTCCATGCCGATGGCCCGGCCCATCGTGTATTGGTAGCCCTCAAAGCCCGCCTCCGAGCAGATCGTCCGCGCCAGGTCACTTGCGCCCATACGATTGAAGAAGCGCATCGCCATGCCCTCGCCCTGGAGAAGCCCCATCGTCCCGGCGTAGGAATAGGGAAGCACCGCCTCTGCCCCGTGCGCGGCAATGGTGGCCTTGAGGCGTGCCGCGATGGCCGTGATGGCTTCCTCCCAGGAGACAGCGACGAACGCGCTGCTGCCCTTGGCTCCCACGCGGCGGAGTGGCGTCACCAGCCGCTCGCGGTGGTAGGTGCGCTCCAGATAGCGGTCCACCTTCCCGCACAGGCGGCCCTGCGTGACGGGCTGCCCTTCGTGGCCCCAGATGTCGATGGCTCGTCCGCTCTCTTGCTCCACAGCCACCTGCCAGCTACAGGTATCGGGACAGTCGTGGGGACATGCCCCTGTAGTTACACGCACACTCGAATCATTAAGGTATTTATCTAGTTTGCTCATGCTCGTCACTCTATGGTTAATTCGATCTCAGCGTTGATCTCTCGCATCTCCCCTATTGTAGCAGTCTCGGCAACCTCTTGTAATTGCCTCATGCGTTCGGCCAGAGCCATGCTCTGCACATCGCGTTGCGCGGTCCGTGCCAGAGGTGCGCGCAGTTCCTCCTGACGTCCGATGATGCGAATCTCAGTTATTGCTTGTCTCTGGTGTATCTCCTCAAGTCTGTTGCGATAAATAGACCTCTAGCAAAAATGACCTCAAAATAAGTCGCTGACTCAGGATCAGTGATCTCAAATTTCGCCATCGTTATACCGCCGCACGATCAAACAGGCGTTCTGCCCGCCAAAGCCAAAGGCGTTGGAAAGAGCGATGTCCACGGGCAACGCGCGCGCCACATTCGGCACATAGTCCAGGTCCAGTACAGGGTCAGGTATCTCATAGTTAGTGGTGGGCGGAATCTGGTTCGTCTGGATGGCCTTCACGGTGGCAATCACACTCGCGGCCCCGGCGGCGGCCAGCATGTGCCCCAGCATCGACTTCAGCCCGCTGATGGGTATCTCATAGGCGTGCTCCCCAAAAACATGCTTGATGGCGAGCGTCTCGGAGAGATCGTTGAGCGGCGTGGCGGTTGCATGAGCCGAAATCCAATCTATTCCCTCCGGCTGCACGCCGGATTCCGCCAGCGCACCCCGGATGGCACGCGCCGCGCCTGCACCCTCGGGGTCGGGCGCGATGAGGTGGAAGGCGTCCTGGCTGAGCCCATAGCCCACGACCTCCGCCAGAATCGTCGCGCCACGCGCCCGCGCGTGTGCTTCCGTTTCCAAAATGAGCACCGCTGCTCCCTCGGAAATCACTGTTCCATCGCGGTCTTTGGCGAAGGGGCGCGAGGCACGCTCGGGCTCCTCGTTGCGTGTGGAGAGCGCCTGGATGCGCCAGAAGGCTGACATCGCGAGCGGGTGAAGGAACGACTCGCCTGCGCCCGCGATCATCACATCGGCCTCGCCGCGCTGAAGGCGTCGGTACGCATCGCCCACGGCATAGAGTCCCGTGGCACAGGCCGCGACGGGGGCACCGGCAGGGCCGCGCGCGCCAAAGGTCATCGCCACCTGGCAGGCGGCCATGTTGATCATCGCGCCCGGAATTACCGTTGGCACGAGGCGGCGCGGCCCGTGCTCCTGAAAAATCTCGTACTGCTCAATCGTCGTCTCAATGCTGCCCGTCGCGTTACCAATCTCGACGCCCACCCGCGTCGTATCCTCCTGGCTGAGATCCAGCGCCGCGTGACGCACCGCCTCCTGCGCCGCCGCGATGGTAAGCTGCGTGAAGCGCGTCATTCGGCGCGCCTCCTTGCGCTCGATGTAATCGGTCGGCTCGAACTCGTGGATGTAGCCCGCAATCTGCACGGGAAAGTCGGTGGCATCATAATGACGAATACGCGTGATGCCGGATCGACCCGCCACCAGCCCCTCCCAGAGTGCGTCGGCGCTCAAACCCAGGGGGGTGACCGCGCCAAACCCTGTGATAACGACGCGTGGAGATGAGGTAGTAGCCATAAAGTGTCCTTCAAGGGGGTGAGAGACAAAATTTTGAGCGGGAACAGGCCGTTTGGCAAGCCCAGCGCCATAGCCGATAACAGAGCGATTCAAAAGTCGTGCGTGGAAGGAGCGACTTTAGTCGCTCCTATTGGCCGTTGGCCGGGCGTCGGCGGAGGCCGACGCGCTATCCTCCCCCTTTTGCACAGCCAGAGCCGACAAGTAACCCCCTTCCCTAAAGGCCCCACCTTGTTGTAAAATTGTTTCCTTCCTGTTGATTTCGTGGACTGGGTAACAATGATGCGCGATATGTCTCAGCGGTGGCAGGCACTGGAAGGTTATGTGCTGATGCACGCCCCGGAAGAGCGGGAGTTGTGGCAGCGAGTGGTAGAGGTCGTACAGGAGGCGCACGCGGAGCAGTTCCGCAACAATGGTCGCCCCTATCTGGCGCACGTTCTGGAGGTCGCGGAGATTCTCGCGGCGTGGAAGGTGGAGCCGCTCCTTGTTCTCGCCGGGCTGCTGCACGATGCCACACGCTACGGGCGCTTCGAGTCGGCTGAGGCGCTCCAGGCTCGCTTCCAGCATCCGGAACTGGACGCGATTTTGCAGGTGGTCAGCCAGGTGGCAAACCACGATGCCCTGGCCCACTACGTTCGAGACAACAGTCGCCTTCAGAAAATATTCGACCTGATGGTGAGCGAGGTGCGCGCCGTGCTGGTGCGCTGCGCCAACCGCCTGGCCGACCTGCGCGACATCGACGCGTTCAAGGGGGAGCAGCGCCGCTCTCTGCTGCTCAACAGCGAGGAGGTCTACCTGCCGCTGCTAGAGCGGTTGGGGCTCTGGGAGGTACGTGTGGAGATGGAGGATCGCCTCTTTCAGCTGCGCGCCCCCGAGCGTTACGCGGCCATACGCCGCTGGCGCTCCCAGCAGATGCGCCTCCAGGCGGATGACATCGAGGCATGGAAGCAGCGCGTGGAAGAGGCCCTCAGCCACCACGGGCTCTGGCCAGGCCGCGCCGAGGTCGAGATTGTCTATCGCCACCCCGCCTCCATCTTCCGCAAGCACCTGAGCACCCTTCCCCAGAATGTCGAGGATCTGAGCCAGCTTGATCTGCGCTATCTCTTCACTACCGACGTCATCACCCACACTGTGGCCGATGCCTACCTGGCGCTGGGGGCGGTCCACGAGTGCGGCGCGCCGGGCATGGCCTCCTTCCGCGATTATTTTGCCCAGCCCAAAAACAATGGTTATGCCGCGCTGAACACCAGCATCATCGTCAACAGTGCCCCGCTTCGAGTAAGTCTGCGCACGCGGGCGCTACGCGCTCTCGCGCAGGAGGGTATTTTGCTGCCCGAGGCGTATGCCTGCTGGCGCGACGACTGCCTGCCGGACTGGCAGCCCGTCGAGCAGCGCACCCTGCGCCATTTCATTCAGGCGCTTCGCCATCGCCAGCGAGATGATCTCTCTCTCTTCACCCCACGCGGCGACATGATCGATCTTCCACAAGGGGCAACGGTCCTGGATTTTGCCTACGAGATACACACGGATGTGGGACGACAGACCGGGCACGCCTTCGTCAATGGCAAACCCGTTGTCCTTAACAGCGAGCTTCACTCCGGTGACGTGGTGGAAATTCAGAAGGACCTTAGCCGCAAGTGGCCGGAGCCCCAATGGCTCGGGTGGGTCAAAACCTCCAAGGCGCGCGACGCCATCCAGATGCAGCTCCGCCAGCGCCCGGAGAGCAAGGGGCGCATCCTCATCGACAAGGAGCTGAGGCAGCGCGGGCGCAAACTCGAAGATTACCAGCCGCGCCTGGCGATGCTCGTCAACGAGATGGGCAGCACGCTGGACGAGGTGTACAGCAATGTCGCGCAGGGGAACCTCCGCGCCCACGAGATTGTTGACCGGCTGCTTCATCTCATGCCGCTTCAGCGCACGGTTTTGCTCCAGGTGGAGCCGACGCCCGAGAGCGCGGCGCGCTTCCCGCACTGGGACGCCGAGATGCTCCTCTCTAGCGACTGCTGCACCCCGCTACAGGGCGATCCCATCGCTGGCTATCACACGGAGCGCGGCATTGAGCTGCACCGCGCGAGCTGCCCTAGTCTCATGAGCGCGACGCGCATTGTCGGGCTGCGCTGGAAAGCCAGGGTGGTCGAGGCGCGCCATGTTGCCTTTGTCATGCGCGCGGTGAATCGCAAGGGGCTCATCAACGATCTGACGCAGGTGATTCGTGGGGCCAACGTGGATATCATTGAGCTGGAGGGCAAGCGGCAGGGGGCGATGGACGAGGTGCGCTTCACCCTGGAAATCACCAACGAGCTGGAGCTTGGCTACCTGGTGGACTCCATCCGCTCCCTCCCCAGCGTCAACCGCGTGACCGTCGACGGGCAGGAGGCGGAGGCCGCGCTGGGCGATCTCCGGCAGTACCTGGCCCCCCCCCGCCCCGTCATCCCTCCGTTCTCGCCGGGGCGACCCGTGTGGGGGAGCGGACGTTTCTGGGGCCGCGCCCAGGAGGTTCTCAAGGTCGAGACGCTGCTAAGCGGCGAGTTCGCGCCCAGCGTCATGGTGCGCGGTCCCCGGCGTATCGGCAAGACCTCGCTTCTGCAACACCTGGCGGAATCTAAAGTCCTCAAGGAGCGTTATCGCTACGTCTATGTCGATTTGCAGGCTGCCGCGCATAGCGGCGCGCCGCGCGTCCTGCGCCTCCTGGCGCGCAGCCTCGCCCGCACGCTGGACAATGAGAAACGCGTCCATCTGCCCACCGTGGAGGAGCTGGAGGATGAGCCGCTCGAAACCTTCCTGACCTACCTCGCCCAGCTGACGGATGCCTACAAGTACACGCAGAAAAAAATCCTGATCGCGATGGACGAGATTGGGACGCTCGTGGATGCGGTGCGCTCCGGCAAACTGGATTTCGAGCTCTTCTACATGTTCCGCTCTGTGATGCAGCATAGCTCTCTGGTTACTTTCCTGCTATGTACCAGCGATGATGTGGCCGAACTGCTGAAGGAGGATGGGGTGCTCGACCTGCTGAACGTCACGCAGGGTGTGCGGTTGAGTCATCTCGACCCCGATGCCGCCCAGCAGTTGATTCAGGAGCCTCTACGGGGCGAGGTCTACTTCGAGCCGGACGCCATCGCGGCCCTGCTGCGCGTCACCGAGTGCCATCCCTACTACCTGCACATTCTGGGAACGAACCTCATCTCGCAGCTCAACAAGGAGCGCCGCCGCGTCGTCTATGAGTCCGACATCGATGCGCTGGTCAGCCGCCACACCACCTACCTGAACGGCTCCGAGTTTCTGCACCTCTGGGAGCGCGAGGACGAGGCGCAGCGCGAGGTGCTCCGGGCGCTCTGCGCCTGGCCCCACGCCTCGGCGCTGACCCCCTTTTCCGTAGAGAGTGTCCGACAGCGCCTCCAGGCGGCGGGTGTCGACCTGCCGTTTGAGCGCGTGGCGACCTCCCTGGATCGCCTCACCCGGCTGGAGACACTTGCCCAGGTGCAGAGCGAGGGAACCATGCGCTACTACCCGCGCGTCGAACTCTTCCGCCAGTGGTTCGCGGTTAATAGCCCGCTTCATCAACGTGTTACAGAGAAAACGTAAAACGTAAAACGTAACTGGTTCTGA
>JACCSL010000075.1 GCA_013812995.1 Ardenticatenales bacterium
TTCGGAGAGAGGGTCCATCGCTCGCAGGAGCAACTTGTGCGCCATATTAAGGTCCTTCTTGCGGAAGGCCACTCCCGCCCGTCGGTTGAGCACCTGGGCGCGCGCCTCGTGCTCCCCAAAGTCGAGGAGAGCCAGCGCCTGCTCGTACAGATCCTCTGCCTCATCAATTTGAGCCTGGTGGAAGCGTACCCAGCCTAGTTCGCTATACACTTTGGCACGCATTTTCTTGTCATTTGGGGATACCAGCTTGAGTACCTGGGAAAAACTCTGCTCCGCCTGCTCATATTCTGCCTGCAAGCTATAGGTAATACCGATCTGACAGTGGAAGCGCGGGGCATAGCTCTGGTCCATGACGTTTAGCCCGCGCCCGTAAATTTCGCGCGCCTCATCGTAGGAGCCCATGATCGTCAGGAGATCACCAAAGGCAATGAACAGGTTAGGGTGATTGACGACCTCCTGGGGGAAGCGTACCAGGGCTGTCTGGAAGAATTGCTTGGCCTGCTCCGCCGCAAAATGCTGGACTGCCTGGGTTCCGGCCTGGGTCAAGTAATGAATGGCCCGCTCGGCATCGTCGCTCTGCCCGTAATGCAGTGCCAGCCGATCAATGACGAAAGGTAGTTGGAGCTGGTACACCAACTCCAGCGCCTGCCCGATGGCAAGATGGATGCGGCGCTGCTGGGGCTCATCCAGCCCGAACACCACGGTCTCCTGGACCAGATTATGGCGAAAGCGGAATCGATTCGCCTCCTCCCCGAGCAGGAAATCTCGCTTCACCAGCGCGGCGAGCGCCTCTTCGATCTCTTTTTCCGGCCAGTCAAAGCCGAGGCGGCGCGTGGCCCCGACCAGTATCTCGCGTTCCAGCCGGGTTCCGATGATGGCTGCTACGTCGATGAGGCCGTGCGCGACCTTGGACAGCCGTCCCAGCCGCTCCCGGACCGTGTCGCGCACCGTGAGCGGCAGCAGCGAGGCAGCAACCCCGGCCTCATCATCGAAATGCCAGAGCCCCTCCTCAAAGGTGAGGATGCCACGCTCGACGAGGCTGCGCGTTAGCTCTTCGATGATGAAGGGCTGGCCCTGAGCGCGCCCCAACACCAGTTCCTCAAGGGCTTGTGGGGCGCGGGACCAGTTGAGGAGCCCCGCCAGCAGGGAGCGAGCCTCCTCGTCTGTCAGCGGTTGGAGCGGGTAGACGGTATCGGCGGGGGTGGTGGCAAGCAGGCGCGCAAAGGGGCGATCCTCCTCATTGAAGAGGGGGCGACTGAAGGCGATGACCAGCATGCGCATCATCGCTCGCTTACCGAGCATCTGGATCAGACCGTCCGCCGAGGCAGCGTCAATCCATTGGGCATCGTCCACGAGGAGGACAAGAGGTTGCTTCTCGCCCGCCATGAGTAGCAGGGCCTGTAGGCTACGGAAGAGGCGCTGCTGGCGCTGCTCTGGCGGCAGGGTCTCCATCTCCTGTCGCTCGCTCTCGGTGGCGAGGTCGAGCACCCAGAGGAAAGGCGGAGCCGTTCGCCCCGTAGCATCTCCGCCGAGGAGGCGTTGCAGCCCCTCCATGACCAACTGCCGCCGCTGCTCCACGTCCATGTCGGGCTCGAAGCGGAAAAGGTGGGAGAGGATGTCGATCAGCAGCCAGTAGCTTGCACCCTGCTTGTCCGCATAGGCGCGCCCGGTGATGGCGAGCTGGTCGCCCTGCCACAGCCGCGCGACGAGCTCCCGGCTCAGGCGGCTCTTACCGATACCGCCCTCGCCCTCGATGACGACGAAGCGGCCTCGCTTATGGCTGCGGACGATTTCCAGATCCTGCAAGATACTCGCGAGCACATTGTCCCGGCCAACCAGTGGTGCAACTAACGTCGAGGAGGCTGCTTCATCCGTGCTCAGCGAGGAGCCGCAGGCAATGCAGACGGTAA
This sequence comes from Ardenticatenales bacterium, assembly GCA_013812995.1. Lineage (GTDB taxonomy): Bacteria > Chloroflexota > Anaerolineae > Ardenticatenales > Ardenticatenaceae > JACCSL01. Next base: position 1,911 of record JACCSL010000075.1, read on the forward strand.
TCCCCTGCGGATTCGGCGCATTACAGTGCGGGCAAACGATTTCTGCTGGTGGGTTCATACCGCATCCTGTGAACGGAGTAGTCAATGTTTCTGCTTCTGACGGAATTTGTGGTATGGAAGATTGGGAAGCGTGCCATGCGAGCCCTCACCCCCACGTCGCT
>JACCSL010000078.1 GCA_013812995.1 Ardenticatenales bacterium
AGCGACGTGGGGGAGAGGGCTCGCATGGCACGCTTCCCAATCTTCCATACCACAAATTCCGTCAGAAGCAGAAACATTGAGGCACCATAAACGATAATCAAAGGTAAGCGAGTGGGAGGATGTTTCACGTGAAACATGACGCGCCAAAACGAGTGGTACTGCTAGCCAATGGAGAGTTGCACGAGGCCGACTATGTGCGCGCGCTGCTCCGCCCCGATGATTTGCTCATCGCCGCTAACGGTGGAACCCGCCATGCCTGGACCCTTCAGGTGCTTCCCGCCTTGCTTGTCGGGGATCGCGATTCTTTGCCTGAGTCGCTACACCGCTGGCTGGATGATAACAAGGTGCCCCAATACACGCATCCCCGTGAGAAGGATGAGACCGATCTAGAGCTTGCACTGCACCACGCGCTTGAGTTGGGCGCCTCCTCGCTGCTCTTTGTGGGGGCTACGGGTGGCCGCATGGATCACACCCTGGCAAACCTTTCGCTGCTGGCACATGTGTGCGCCGCAGGCGTCCAGGCAGAGGTGGTTGTCGGGAAGGAACATCTGCATCTGGTCTATCAACTATTCCAGTTACACGATGCCGTGGGTCATACGGTCTCGCTGCTTCCCTGGGGTGGTGATGCAAAGGGTGTGACTACCCAGGGCTTTGTCTGGGAGCTACATGGCGAAACGCTTGGGTTTGGTCCAGCACGTGGTATCAGCAATGTGGTGCGGGAGCCGCTGGCGACCGTCTCTGTGGAGGAGGGGATGCTGCTTCTTTGTCACCAGCGGGGCGAGGTTCGCTAGGGGGTCAGAAAGGTGATCGCATCAGGGCGGAGGGCGAGTTGAATCACATCGCCCTGATTGGGAAGATCGCGCTGCGGCGTGGTGACTTCCCATTCCAGGAACAGCGAGCCCTCGTGCGCTGTCACAAGACGATAGTGGCTGCCCCGGAAAGATCGCTCATGAAGGGTGCCCGTGATGACGTTGCTATCCTCCTCGCGGGCCAGCCGAGCCGCCTCGGGACGAACCAGGAGCAGCGTCGTGGCTGGCGCGTCGGTGGTAAAGCAGAGGGAACCCAAAGAGGTTCGCGCTTCCCATTGATAGGGTGGCGTGGCGGGTGCGAGCGTTTGCACAGGAAGATAGTTGTGCAGACCAAAAAACTCAGCGGCAAAGCGACTCACGGGATGGCGATAGAGCTGCTCCGGCGACCCCTCCTGAATCTTTTCGCCACGATTCATGAGGAGCAGACGATCACTGATAGCGAATGCCTCCTGCTGATCGTGGGTTACATAGAGCGCGGTCATGCCGATACTTTTTAGAATCGACCGTAGTTCATCCATGAGCCGCTCTCGTAGCGTGCGGTCCAGCGAGCCGAGGGGTTCATCCAGCATCAGTAGAGGCGGACGGGGCGCGATGCTGCGGGCCAGCGCCACTCGTTGCTGCTCGCCGCCGCTCAACTCGAAGATCGAGCGCTGCCCATAGCCTGGTAAGCCAATCAGCGCCAGCATTTCCTCGACGCGCCTGAGTTGATCCTTGGTCGCCACCCTCTGCATCTTGAGCCCGAAGGCAATATTTTCAGCAACTGTCCGGTGGGGGAACAGAGCGAACTGCTGGAACATCATTCCAAAGCCCCGCGCGTAGGGTGGCCGCTCTGTGATCCGCTCCTCACGGAGAAAAATATCACCCTCACCCGGCATCTCTAGCCCGGCCACGCAGCGCAGCAACGTGCTCTTTCCGCTGCCGCTAGGACCCAGAAGAGCGACAATCTCTCCTTCATGGACCTCTAACGAGATGCTCCGTAGCGCGTGTTCTGCCCCATACTGCTTGCTCACGCCTTGCACCCGGAGCAGCGGCAATGTTTCACGTGAAACCATTAGAATTCCCCAATATCGTCAGGACGAAAACGCTCGATTAGGGCAAAGGCAATCGCGGTAATAAGCATCAGCAGGACACTCATTGCCAGCGCCCGGCCATAGTTGCTTGTTCCCGGTAACCCCAGGTAGCGAAAGATCACCACGGGCATCGTCGGCCACTCAGGGCGAGCCACCAATGCCGTCGCCCCGAACTCTCCCATGCTGACCGCGAAGGCAAAGACCGCGCCCACCAGCAGGGCGCGTCCCAGGAGGGGGAAGTCGATCTCGCGCAGCAGGCGCACGGGGGTGGCACCCATCACCGCCGCCGCCTCACGCAGCGCAGGGTTGATGGAGCGGAGTACCGGCAGAACAGTGCGGACCACAAAGGGAAAGGCGACCAGGGAGTGCGCTAGAGGAATTAATAGAACAGATGTTCGTAAATTTAGTGGCGGTTCATCCAGGGCAACGATGTAGCCGAAGCCCAGGGTGACCGCACTGGTGCCCAGCGGCAGGAGGAGCAGTGGATCAAGCAGGGAGCGCCACAAGGAAGGGGCGCTTCGCCCCCTGGGAGCCAGTAGATAGGCCGCTAGTGTCCCCAGGAGGAGACTGAGCAGCGTGGTTGCGAGCGCAAAGAGTAGCGAGTTTCGGATGGCGAGCGAGGGGGTCACGGTGAAAAGTGTGTGCTGCACAGGCTCGCCCATCATCTGGTAGTACAGGAAAGGGGTGGGCCCCCCAAGGCCCAGGCTCCGCTCTACCAGCGCCAGAAGCGGCGCGAGAACATAAATGGTAGGAAGTCCGACAGCTGTCAGCACCAGGAGGCGCTGCCCGAGCGTGGCAG
>JACCSL010000108.1 GCA_013812995.1 Ardenticatenales bacterium
AAAAAGGTTCTACCGTGAGAGGCATTAAGATGTATCCCCCTAGAAGGTGCCCGCCGACTAAGGAGATACATCGTGAGCAAGAGGTTTAAGCAGCTCTCTCACTCGTTGTATGAGTGTAAGTACCACATCGTGTTTTGCCCAAAATACCGCTACCGGATTTTCCAAGGGGAAATCGCAGAGTATCTGGCCTACCTGATCCGGTCGCTGTGCCAACAGAAGGAGTCGGTCGAGGTTTTGGAACTGAATGTGCAGGCCGATCATGTACATCTGGTCGTAGAAGTCCTACCCAAGTATGCGATCTCGAATCTAATGGGTTTTCTGAAGGGCAAGGCGGCGATTCGGTTGTTCCAACGCTACGAGAGGTTGGGGCGCAAATATTGGGGCCGTCACCTGTGGGCGCGCGGTTACTGTGTCAGCACGGTGGGCCTGGATGAAGAGAAAATTCGCAAGTATGTGCGTTGGCAGGAGTTGCGCGAACAGCAGATCGAATCCCAACAACGGCGTCTGTTCGATTAAGCGCCGCCCTTAACTACCCTGTATGAGCGCACCTTCTAGGGCAAATATTCTTCATGCCACCGCCTCTGGCGGTGGTCGTTGACTCCTTGTCTATCTTCCAAGCCTGGGGAGTCCAAGTGAATGAGGTAGCCCTATTTGCTACACCCAACCGCTCCGACTATCAAATTCCAGAAGGTAGTGTCTCAAAGGTGTACAACATATATGCTGAAATGAAAGTGGACATTGATTTTGATGTGAGTGTTGACCCAGGGGCAATCGATGTAGATATTCAGGGACCAAAGGTAGAGATTGACCCCTTCAATTTCTGGCAACCCATCAAAATCACAGGACCTAGTTTAGATGTAGATGTAAGGGCCCCAAGTATTGACATCGACAATAACTCTGTGATAGAGGGCGACTTTGTTCCCATAGTAGCATGCAATGATTACGAAGGACTGGATTTCTACAATGTCTGTGGCATTGCGCAGCAGCAGCGAAATGACTCAGGGGTTGACATAGTAAACATTAACTTTCCTGGTCTATCCCCTGGGGAATCTCATAGTGCTGTAAAGAATGAGGAAAACCTCAAAAACAGTCCTGAGCTTTGTGCTGCAATACCATAATACTGTAATGATTCTCCATAAGAGACGGGGCGCGGCCATGATGCTGCTACTAGTCTCTAGCTATTGGATAATATTTCCATCCCTCGCCGCCTACTACTGGCAGCCGATCAACGAGAACCTCGGCAACCAGGACGTGCAGGCCCTCGCCGCGACAGCGGGGGAGCCGGGCACGCTCTACGCGGGGACGTGGGGGGGCGGGGTGTGGCGGCGCGAAGCCAATGCAGGGCAGTGGCAGGCGAGCAGCGATGGCTTGCCGCTGCCCTTCTATGTAACTGGGGCGCTGGCAGTCAGCCCGGCCATCTCCACGACGCTCTTCGTGGGAGATTACTACGAGCAGGGCATCTATCGCAGCACGGACAGCGGCATCAGCTGGAGCTCGGTGCTGACGGACCGCGCGGTGCGGGCACTCGCCATCCATCCCATCACCCCCACGCTCGTGCTGGCGGGCGACCGCGAAAAGGGCGTCTACCGCAGCACGGACAGCGGTGACACCTGGAGCCAGAGCAATGCCGGGCTGGGCAGCACCCTCGTGAATGCCATTGTCATCGCGCCGCAGGAGCCCGGCACCATCTACCTGGGCGCGGCAGAGATCGTGCATCGCAGCGACAATGGGGGCGCTAGCTGGGCCGTAAGCGGTGTGCTTTCCTCGTCCATCCAGACGCTGGCAGTGCATCCCATCACCCCCACGCTCGTCTACGCGGGGACGCGCAGCGATGGTATCTTTCGCAGCGCGGACGGCGGCGCAAGCTGGCAGAGCGCCAGCAGCGGCCTGCCAGCGGGAAGCTGGGTGACTTCTTTTGCCAGCACGCCGGATGGCACGCTCTACGCGGGCGCGTGGGGCGGCCAGGTGTACCGCAGCAGTGACCAGGGCAATACCTGGGAAGGACTCGGTACCATCGGCAATGTTTATGCGGTGCTCGTAGACCCGGCCAACCCCACGATGCTCTATGCCGGAACCTCGAACAACGGGGTCTTCCAGGGCGGGACGGTGCCATTTCCCACGCCAACCCCAACGCCCGCCGCGCCGACGCTGACAGCGACGATCACGCGCACGCCTACCAACACCCGCACGCCTACCATGACGCGCACGCCCACGAATACGCCCACCGCGACCCGAACCCATACTCCTGGTCCATCGCCCACTAACACGCGCACGCCTCGCAGCACTCTCACTGCGACCATGACGGTGACAGGCACGCCACCCACCGCGATGGCAACCAACACCGCTGGTCCATCGCCCACTCCAACGCGGACGGTGACAGGGACTCCCCCAACGGCTACTGCCACAAAGACCAATAGCCCTTCGCCCACTCCAACGCGAACGGTAACGGGCACACCGCCCACGGCTACGC
>JACCSL010000446.1 GCA_013812995.1 Ardenticatenales bacterium
GGACCTGCACCAGGCACAACGCAAAGTCACGCGGCGACCCGGCGCGGTCCAGCCGCTGGTGCAGGCGCGGGTCCGCATGGTAGAACGCCTCGTAAAGCAGGGCCTCGCGCTGCGGGGCGCTTATATAGCGGTCGGCCAGCAGGTCAACCAGGGTGGCACGCGCGGCAGGCATCAGGCGGCGCGCGCGGGGCACCGGTCCCTGGTAGCCCGCAGGCACCGCCTCGGGGACGCTTCTGCCCAGCCAGGGCGCTTCTGGGACATCTTCCCATGCCAGCAGCCCTGGTATCTCCAGGTCAGCCAGCGGCAGGGCCAGGCGACCCATCTCGAAAGCTCCCTGCCAGCTTCCGCGCGGTAGGGCGTGGTAGAAGGCCGTGGCAAGGGCCAGCGCCGCGTCATCTGCCAGCGCGTCTGTCATGCCTATCACGAGCCCCACATGCGGCGCACTCGCCGCTGCCGCCGCCTGCGAGTGGCAGGCGTTGAGGAAGATGGCGTAGGGTGCGCTGTAGTGCGCACGGAGCGTCTGGAAGAGCCGACCGAGGGCCTCGGGCACGAGCGGCTCCATCTCGCCCGCTGGACCCTCCAGCAGCAACGCCCCCTCCCGCGCGTCCCCATGCCCGGCAAAGTGGAACAGGTGGGGATGGTGCTCGCTGAAGGCTTCGTACAGCTCTTTGATGCTGGCGGCCCTCACGGGGATCACCTCGAAGGGCGCGGGCAAGAGGCGCTTGATGCGCTCGTGCTCCTCCTGGAAGCGGATATGCTCGCTTCCGTGGGGGCGCGCGCTCACAAAAAGCAGCTTGATGGGGGTGTTGGGAAAATCGGTCATGCCCTTTGTCCAATCACTCAAACGAATGTTGTTTCAACATTTCCCGGAGGATCACTGGTGCTCCCTCTAATGGGCCGACCACACAAAGCCACATGAGGCCAGGGGAAGGGTTGTCTAGCTGGCCCTCTGGACCGCCGCTGGATCAATGCTCTGCTCCCACCCTGGTCCATCATTGCGATACTTTGCTCGCCTCCGCCCTTCCCCACAGAAAGCTGCCTCGGCGAGTTACCCTGAAAGAGAGTGACCCCTATTCGTGCAACAAAGGTAGGTAGAGGGTAAAGGAAGGGCCTACAGGAACAGCCGGTAACGCCACCCGCTCGCGCGGGGCCTCGCCGGGTGCGCTCAAGGGAACGCCTCGGCCTCGTTGGGGTACCCATGCTCTCGACCTTTCAGCCAGGGGGCTATCTGGCACCATCTCCAGTCGATAGGTGGCGCGGGTAAAGCCCTCTACCTCCATCTGCCAGATCCCACTCGTCTCGGCGCTGAAACGCACCTCTTCGGTGGCACCACTCGTCTCGCTACGCCCTTGCTCCGTTCCGTCCGGCTTCCAGACAAGAAGATCGGCATCGCCGCTGAGGGAGGTCACGCGCACGAGGAAACTATCTCCAGCAGGAAAAAACTCGCGATAGAGATGAATCTCGCCCTGGGCGACCTCTGCCTCGTCGGGGAGATAGGTCACGAACTGGGTGCCCGGACGCGGCGAGATGTTCCCGGCTTCATCGGCGGCCCAGACTTGCAGGTAGTGAGTCCCCGCTGTGGGGCGGATGGCCCAAGGATACTGATCAGATGCCTCGTCGTAGGGTAACCACTCGCTTCTGCCTACCTCCATCCAGTCGTTGGCACTTTGCACGAACTCATACTCGATGAAGAGCAAGCGAGCCACCCCGACGCCCCCTGGGTTGTCGCGGGCGCTGGTGTGCAAAAAGAGCTGCGGGCTGCTTGTGGTAAGCGTATCCCTGGAGGTAGAGAACCCCTCCACCTGCGGGGCTATATCATCCTGGCTGGGGGGCAGGACGGTGAGGGTCCGGCTTATCACGTTGTGCGCCTCGTCACTCTCCGCCACCAGGTGCTCCGGGTCAAGGACGGCATAGAGCGTATAGGTGCCTGCCTGGAGGGTCGGTAGGCCGCTCACGGGGCGGGTGCTCTGGCTGTCATTCGGCAGCAACGTTGTAACCTCTCCTGCTCCGATCAGGGATCCTCCTGCTGCCGGGTCACCGAGATAGAAGCGAACCGATACGGTATCAAGGGCGTCCTGTCCCCCGCGTCGGCGCACCGTCAGCCCCAGGGTTGCGCTGGAGGTATCTCCTGCCCGCAGGGTCGCCGGGTCCAGCCAGAAATCCTGCGCTGTCGCGTACAGATCATCGCTACTGGCAGCCAGAACCTGGTAGGCATCGGGGAGCAGGGTACTGCTTCCCTGGGAGGTGTTGATTTTAAGGGAGTAGGGACCCGGTGCGAGTCCGGGCGGCACCACCGCGCGCGCCTGGGTACTACTGATAAAGACGACGCCCTCCAGGGGAAGCGCCTGTTCTCCCACCAGCAGCGCTGTCATACCCGGCGCAAAATTGCTCCCGGCAAGGTCCACCACCACAGGAACGTTGCTCATGCCGCGCACGGGACTCATCCCGGCGACCAGTGGGGGCAGCGGCGCGACCACGGTAAACGCACGAAGTAGCACCCCCTGCGTCCCGTCCGGGTTTTGTACAGTCAGGGGATAGGTACCAGAGGGTAGTCCGGCAGGAATACTGGCCTGTAATTGTGTGGCATTCTCTACCACTACCTCCTCCAGTGGGAGGGTGTCCAGCCAGACAAGGGCACCGCCCTGGAAACCCGTTCCGACGACCGTGACCCGCGTCCTGTCACTGTTGAGCCCGCTAGCGGGTAAGAGGGTCATGATCTGTGGCGTCGGGAGGGGTGGCCTCGTCGCGGTCGGTGAGGGCGGTGGTGTCCCGGTCACGGTCCGGGTTGGAGTGTTCGTGGGAAAGCGCGTCAGCGTCGGATGAAGGGTCGCCGTGGCGATGACGCCTGGCGTGGGTGTTGGGGGGCAGGTCGGTGTACTGGTTGCGGTTGGCGTCCTTGATGCCGTGGAAGTCACCGTCGCCGTGCGCGTAGCCGTTCCGGTCGCCGTGGAGGTGGGAGTGATAAACCACCCTCTCTGGGCCACCAGGCCGGGATCACAAGGCCCGCGCGTCGCAGTCGGCGTCTCGGTGGGAGTGGGTGTGGGGGTGCAGGTGGGAGTCGCAATAACAGTCGGCGTCCCGGTTGCCGTTAGAAGCACACCCCGACCCGTCTGGGCCACCAAGCCGGGCTCGCAAGGTCCATGTGTCGCAGTCGGCGACTGGGTGGGAGTGGGGGTTGGCGTGCAGGTTGGGCTCGCAACAACAGTTGGCGTCCCGGTTGGCGTGGCGACCCTGGACTGCCCCGCCTGGACCACCTGGCCGGGCTCGCATGGCCCCTGTGTCGGAGTTGATGTCTCAGTGGGGCCACTCGGTGTCTCACTGGAGGTGGCAGTTGGGGTCGCTGAGGAAGTAATAGATGGGGTTGGAGTAATCAGGCTTATGCCCGCTGATACGATCCCGCCAGAGCGCAGGAACACGAGCGGTGCCAGAAGCAGGCTAATACCCAGAACGATCATTCTAAGCCAGCGAAGGTGCAGCATTATCTGTTTATCCTCAAGGAGCATAAGTTGAACCTGGCAGGAACCATAGCAGCGCTATGAAACGTCTGTCAATGGCTGTGATTCATTGGGTGACCCCAGTGCGGCCTAAATATTGCCAATACTCTGCACCTGGACACCTTCAGCAGCCTGCTTTGAATATTCAGGAGCCGATCAGCCCTCCCACGTTGCGTGGCCCAGCGGCGCACTGTTCAGCGTCTCGCGCAGGTGCCGCCACGCCATGCGCCGTCCCATATCCGGCTCGTGCTGCTGGCCGCCCAGTGCGGCGGGTACCCGGTCCAGGTAGAAGTCAGGCGTGGGCAGCTCGATGTCGGTAAACAGACGATCAAACCAGGTGCTCCCAGTGCCCTCCGCCGCAGGCCAGGGTCGCAGCGGCGCACGGGCGGTATCCGGCTCGGCGGCAGGGCTGGCCGCGCGCGGCGCTGCCGGGGGCATCTCGATGGCCTGCACCACATGGCGCGTGGCGAGGGCCTCCATGCGCTCGACGAGCGCGGTCAACACCTGAGTGGTCGCCGTACCCCCCTCTGTTGCGGTTGGGGCTGGAGCCGCCTGGGACGTAGCCTGGGGCACAGATGCGGCCTGTTGGACCAGCGTCGCCACGGACGCAAGCATCTCCTGGAGCGAGCCCATCGCGCCTTCCATCTTCGCGAAGATGCTCTCCAGGGCAGGCGGCGTCTCGACGGAGACATTGACCTGACTGACCTGCGCGGTGCTGGCCTGCGCCTCGACGCGCTCGACCGTCACCTGCGCGGTCCCAATCGTGGCCTGCGTGGCCTCAGCGGCGACATTCTCGACGATGGTGTTGGCAACCACATTCACCGTCGCGCCACTGGCCGTAGGGCGGGCCGCTGGTGCAGCACCGGCTGCCGGCGCGCTCGCCTCGGTCGCTTTGGCCTGGTGCAGGACCGGCCCCCCACGCAGCCGGGCCAGCAGGGCCGACGCCCGACTCGCAGGTGCGGTCTCGGCCTGACAGCGCCCACAGCTCTCCCCTTCCTGGGCGACAAACGGACCCTGGCACAACGCACAGCGCGCCTGGCCGCTCGCCTCCAGGATGGCGGTCGCGGCTTCCAGCGCCCAGACCTGGCCGGGAGCCGCCACATGATCGGAGCGGTCGGCCAGCAGGTCATTGGCTGCCTCGACCTGGGTACTCCACCGCGCGGGCTCGTCGCCTGCCTGATAGGCATTCACTGCCGCGAGCAGACTTGGATGCTCCCGGATCTCGGCGGCCACCGCGTCCGGGGTAGAACGCGCGTCCGCCGTTGGCTCCTCGGCCTGAAGCTGCGCGCCCAGCGTGACCGTATCCCCCGCTGTCAGCAGCGAGCCGAAGAGCAGCGCCTCGGCCCCCTCCATTGCTGCCAGGGGCGAGCCCCCACTGCGCGAGGCCGCCAGGTCCACCGCAAACGCCTGCGCATAAGGATTTCCGCTCGGATGCAGCGCGTGATAGGCCAGGAGCGCCGCCACATTGGCCGACGACGCATTGGGGGTCCCCGCCGCATCCCCGGCGCTGCTGGTACGCGGATCATAGACGGCCACCTGCGTCCCCGCTGCATCGGTCACGGCTACACGCCCATCCGGGTACTCGGCCACCTGCCCGTCCCGTAAGAGACCCACCGCCCCCAGCAGCGTCCGGCCCACCCGCACGCCGCGCTCGTCCCGCCAGGGCCACCCCAGTCCCATGCGGCGCGCGGTGGAGTGGTGCTCCTCACCCGCCAGGGCGTCGCCGCGCTCATGGCGGCGGAACTGCTGGCCGAAGCCCGCCTCG
>JACCSL010000119.1 GCA_013812995.1 Ardenticatenales bacterium
CCGGCTGCGGCTAGCGAATGGTCAGGAGGTGCGCCTGGCCGCCATTGAGGTTCCTGCGCTTGGGCAACCCTTCGCCGAGGAGGGCAAACAGGCCACACGAGCGCTTACCCTGGGCAAAGAGATACGCCTGGAAGGTGAGCTGGACAACGCTTATATCTATCTTCCCACCGGCGAACTCCTCCAGGAAATGCTGCTCTCCGGCGGCTATGCGCGACTGGCAAGGGATCTTCCCCAGAGCGAGCTTGTGGCGCAGCTACGCAGCGCGGAGGCGCAGGCCCAGAATCAAGGGCTGGGAATCTGGGAAGGGGGACCCCCCTCCGTCACCTTCCCAACGCTCGTTCCCACCAGCGGGCCTGTCACCTGCGATGCCTCTCTCATTCAAGCGGAAAACCCGATTCGGGCGGAGGAGGCGAAGGATCATCTGGGCGAGGAGGCAATGGTTGTTTTCTTTCCCATCCGCACTGAATCGCGGAATGGGGATGTCACCATCCTGGCGGGGGTGGAAGAGAGCACCTTTGGAATCGTCATTCCCTTCGGCATCGCCTCCACCATTGATGATCCGGGAGCCTTGTACCTGCATCGCTGCATTGCGGTGGCGGGGCGCATCGAGCAGAGCGTCGCGGGCGGGCCGCGCATCACCCTACGTGCGATCAATCAGGTGATTATTCTGCGCTAGTTTTCGGGGAATCTACAGAAAGGACGCCCATCATAGCGCGGGCACCTTCATCACGCTCAGCGCAGATCTGGCGGCGAGTCCGGAGAGCAACGGGCTGATCTTCGTTGGCGGCGCGCTGTGGAAGGCGTACTCGCCCATTCCTGTTCCCAGGGGAGCCTATGTGAGGGTTATCGCCATACGGGGGCTACGTCTGGAGGTCGAGCCAGTCGAGGGATAGCAGGGTGGAGTGCCCCTATCCGAGAACCCGGCGTAGCTGCTCCACACTGTAGTGAACGTCAAGAATCGCCATTGCCACCCGTGCATTCGCGCTGTACAGGACGGTCAGTGCTGCCACCTCATTGATGAGGGCCACGACCACATACCCATCACTCCCACTGATAAAAATCTGGTCGAGTCCGCCTCGTCTTAGCTCGGCCGCGATGCGCTCGCCCAGAGCCAGCATGGACGCAGAGCGAGCCGCGATGCGCTCCTCGCCAAAAGAACTAGGCAGGTCCGCTGCAATGGGCAACCCCTCGCTTGAGAGGATAATAGACCCTATCACACTCGGAGTGAGGCGGCGGAGCTCCTTCAACAGTTTTTCCAACTGGTCTACTCTGAACTCAATCATCGGTGGTTTCTGATCCTTGCCTCTGGCATCTGCTACCGTACCATATTGTTGAAAAATTCTCCAACCCCCATCGACAGAGATGGTGGTTCCTCTCAGGGGATGTGGCAAGTACCAAAAAGCAGGGAACAGGCCAAAGCGATTGCACCCGATTGTGACCACCGGCGAGAGTTGGTCCATAATCTTAGCACTTTCAGCGAGCAAGGGTGATTTTGCCCGCGCTTTGTTTCTGCTTGAGCTTTGCCCACTCCTCCTTTATCCTTGATAGGAAGACCCTTCCTATCCTCTCATCACCCTGGAGTTTCCCTTGTTGAAACAATCCTCTCTCTTACTCATCGTTCTGCTACTTCTGGTGGGATGCAGCGGCTTTGGCGAGCCAACCCCCGTGCCAACGCCAACGCCCACCCCGCGCGACATCCTGGAGCAGGCCGTGCAGCGCTGGAATGAGACGAAAGCCTTTCACTTCACGTTGGATCTGGCGGAGCGTACCATTGCCCTGGATGGCACGGGTACCCTTGCCTTTGCGAAGGCACAGGGCGATGTGGTTGCACCCGACTCTATGCAGGCAGTGGCGCTGGTGCGCTCCCCGCTGGGCAGTATGGAGGTTGGGCTGATTGCTATTGGAGAGCAGCAGTGGCTGACCAATCCACTCAACGGCAAATGGGAGGAGGCTCCCGCCGAGTTCCAGACCGATGTGACCGGGCTCTTCGACGCCGAGCAGGGCATTGGCTCGCTGCTGCTGGAGATGGAAAATCTGGAGCGGGCAGCGGATGAAACCGTGAACGAGATTCCGAGCATTCATCTGCGTGGCTCTATGCCGGGCGCGACCCTCAGCACCTTCGCCGCTGACCTGGCCGAGATAGAGTCGGTGCAGGTCGAACTGTGGATCAGCAGTGCCGATCAGCGCATCCACAAGGTGGTCATCACCGAACCAGCCAAGGGGGACAAGATTCCCATCTGGACCTTCCTCTTCTCTCAGTTCGATGACGTTGCGCCGATTGAGCCGCCTCTATGATCCAGACTTCCCCGCGTGCGGCGTGGGTGGCTTTGCTGGCGGTATCGCTGGCTGTCTTCGTGGCGGCACTCGACCTGACAGTGACGGCGGCAGTGCTGCCGCAGCTAATCTTTGACTTTGATATTCCGCTGCCGGATGGCCTGGCCGATGCCGCGTGGATCGTCAATGGCTATCTCATCGCCTACGTGGTGACGATGCCCGTCATGGGGCGCGTGAGCGACCTGTACGGGCGGCAGTTGGTCTTCCTTGTCTGTCTGGCGCTCTTCGTGGTGGGCTCCATCGCGGCGGCGCTGAGCACGAGTCTCTGGCCGATGGTGGCGGCGCGCGTGGTGCAGGCGCTGGGCGGCGGTGCGATGGTCCCCGTGGCCCTCGCGGCAGTGAGCGATGCCGTGCCGGAGCGCAACCGCTCCCTGGCCATCGGGCTCATCGCGGCGGTGGACACGGCGGGCTGGGTCGCCGGGCCGAGTTACGGGGCGTGGATCAACACCCTGCTGGGCTGGCGCTGGGTCTTCTGGCTGAACGTGCCGCTGGGCATCATCGCGGCGATTCTCGTGGTGGTGGCACTGCCCCGCAGCACGCGGACCTCGCATCGCCTGGACATCGTCGGGGCGGGGCTCTTCACATTGTTTCTGCTGGCCTTCACGATGGCGCTCTACCTTGGCGCGCCTGCCAGCCCGGAGAGCGGGCTCATGGCAAGACCGGGAGAGGTGGAGCAATCGCCCTGGTTCTGGCCGCTGCTGCTACTCTCGGTGGGGGCGCTGGCTGGCTTTGTGCGCTGGGAGCAGCGGATGGCAGAGCCGCTGCTCGACCTGCGGCTGCTGGCGGGGCGCACCTTCGCGGCAGCCAACAGCGTCAGCCTACTGACGGGTATTGTGTTAATGGCGGTCATGGTGGAAATTCCCGTGCTGCTCCAGGCCGTCAGCAGCTCCGTGGAAGCAGCGACAGCGGAAAGCGGCTGGCTGTTGGCCTTCTTCGCAGGTGGGATGGTGCTGGGTGCGCTGCTGGCCGGGCCGCTCCTGCGCTTCCTGGCGGCGCGCTGGCTGACGGTGGTCGGGCTGCTGCTGATGACGCTTGGCCTCTGGCAGATGGCAAATTGGGAGCAACTGCTTGGCACCGATGCCCTGACGATGCCGCTGGCGCTGGCCGGGCTGGGGCTGGGCCTTGTCACGACGCCGCTGGCAACGGCAGTGCTGGATCGCGTGGCGGAGGAGGAGCGCGGCATCGCGGCATCGCTGGTACTCGTGGCGCGGCTGCTGGGCATGACGCTGGGGCTCTCGGTGCTCGTCACCTGGGCATTGCGCCGCTTTGACGTGTTGATTGCCCAGGAGGAGATGCCGAGCCTCTTCGCGGAAAACGGGCCGGAACTCGCGGCACAGATCGCGGCCGGGGTGACCGCCACGGTAGTCACGGACCTCTTCATGGTCACCGTCATCGTCGGACTTGTGGCGCTGCTGCCCGCCATGTTGATTGGGGGAAGAGGGAACGTTAGCGAGTGAGATATCGCATCTCTTTTTCGGATGAACACTTAAAACGAGAGGTCGCTGAAAAGCGAGGGGTCGATAAAGTACCAGAGGCGGATACGATGCCTTGACCAACTACGTTATAATAGCTGTATCTCAATCTATCTTTGACCAAATCCAGGAGGCTTGACCCCCATGCCCAAGAAGCGTGGTATCACCCCACACTCTTCGACACTCCTCCAGTCAACTCGACCCCCCTCCTCTGAACGCGCCTTGCCTGAACGAACACATTCCTCAGACGGCCTTCAGCGCGCGATGGCCCAGCCCACCTCAGAAGCCTTGACCCCCGGTGTCGTCCTGGCAATGCAACAGACGCATGGCAATCAGGCGGTTCAGCGCTTGCTTGCCCGCTCTAACCAGCTCTCGACACCTCAAGGTAGCCCCCCCCTTGCTATCCAGCGCAAGGGGGGGAAGGTCCCTCTCCTGGACTCGCTGCCCAAAGACCCTGAGCCTGATACCAAAAATAGGTTCGGCAGATCTCTCGACTATACCCAGTTGCTACGGCAGATCAAGAGCTATCACGAGCTATCCGATACCGACTACAACGAGCAACTATCCACCTTATCCACGATTGAGTACCTTCTGAAATCGTGCGCGAGTGAGATCGACACAAGCGATGGGCGATCTGCCATCGTGATGGACCTCCTAGCCAAAGGATTGCCGGAAGAGAACAAAATCGTGCAGGAGCAGGGGCACACGGATGCCCTTAGCAAACATAAGCAAGACAGGGAGTTTTTGCTGGCATCTGCCTTGGAGGGGTTGGGCGAGGATAAGGACCGACGACTGAAAAACTCTGCCGAATGGATTCTGAAGAGTCCAAGAACCAAGTTATATGCCATCACTCCCACCGCAGATTCCTCGCTCCGGTTGAGGAAGAAGAGTATGAATTCACAAAAGGACGAGGCCTTTTTCCCAACGGCGCAATTGGGTGCCCCAGGGGCCGTCACCGAGCCAGCGGTGGACTACAACTATCAGGATCTGAACGATAATACCAATGTCACGCTGGATAAGGACGGTAAATCGACGAACGGCTGGCGCATCGGTGGGAAGGACGGGTCGCCCAGTGCCATTGCCGTCGTCAACCCGAGGGACAAGGGGAAAGAAAGCATCTGGGAGACGTTGCGGCACGAGGTGCAGCACGATTCTGACCGCCACGAAGATCGTGATAGCAGCGAGAAAATCTACGAGGCATACCACGAGCAGGACGAGGCCAAGAAGATCGAGGGAACATGGAATGAGAGTACAGGTGAGGTAGATATCGATGGGTATCTCTCCAGCCTGGGCATAGGGTCCAAGGAAATAGGGGTGAAACTCCAGATCACCATGACGGACGATCCGGTATTTTTGAATCTACCGATCTTCAATGGGGCCCTAAAGCAGAATGGGAAAAGCGAGCTAGACGAGAAAACGCTGACAGGCTACCTCATGAAGGCGCTGTCGCCGCCCAGTGGCTCAGGTGACAAGGTAACCTTCGAGCAGAGGCTTCAAGGATACAAGACGGAGTACCGAGCCTATTCCTATCAGGCTGCCAAGAAGTACGACGAGCTCCCGAACGATAGCCTCTCCAACAAAATCCTCAAGACGGAGGCTGACGATAGTGCGATGTTCAACGTTTCCTCAAAACAGCAAGCCATTTTCGAGCATATCTATGAAGGCTACGACCATACGAAATCTGGGTGGGGGGGACACAACAAGCACATCAAAAAAAACCCCAAGTTCCGGAACGAGGTGGTAAAGTACCGCGACCCCGACTCAGAAGGGTTTAACAAATATAACTCGCTGCATGTGAATGAGTTCTACGAGGCCCTGGACGCGCTTGGAATGAAAAAGCCAGCCACGTCTGAGGAACTCACAAAGAAGATCGATATTGCGCCAGTCGCGACGCCGGTATCCACCATCCCCGGCAGTGAGGACAAGACGTGGACGAGGTTGCAGAGCGCCATCGATGCCTTACCGCCAGAAGACGCGCAGTATATCCTTAAGGAATCTCCTGCTATGCAGGGCAAGATCGCAAAGCACCTGGATGGGGAAGCGCGAAAGGCGGTTCTGGAAAAGCTCGCCAAGCGGTAAAACGGCCAGGAGGCAGGATAGCGCTGTGGCGTGGATCGTCCTCACTGATCTCCTATGAGGAGATGCCGAGCCTCTTCGCGGAGAACGGCGCGCTGCTCCTGGCGCAGACTGCGGGCCGCGTGACGACGGTGGTCACGATTTGTTGAGGGTGACAATCATTGTCGATCTCGTGGCGCTGCTGATAAAAGAGAAATAGCGACAGCATGAAAGTTGCTTTAGGAGCAAGCCAGCTTATCGATAGATTTAGAAAGGCCCTGACTCAAATGACCCTAGCCCGCCGCCCAAAACTGATGGAAGCCACCATCTCTATTCTTAACCTGGCCCATAATATCTTTGGCCTGAAAACCGCCTTCCTAGCGGAGACAAGCAACAATCGCTTTCTGTCCATAGCCGTGCAAGATCATGGGGGATGTAGCCTAGCGGAGGGTCAGTCGTTTCCGCTGGAAGAAACGTATTGCAGTCGTGTGGTAAGCTCCGGCAAACCCATGATCGTCAAAGATGCGCGCAACGACCCTGAGTTTGCCAACCTTGCGACCACGACAGAGTTAAATATTGGCTCCTACGTGGGGGTTCCCATCTTTCGGGCGAATGGCTCGGTTTATGGAACGCTCTGTGCCATTGACCCCGAACCCTACTCTTTTCAGGCGGAGCAGGTGGAGCAAATGATGGTTCTAAGCCGATTGCTGGGTTTCTTTTTGGCAAAACAGTAACATTATAAGCCAAAAGGAGCTTACTTTGCCCCTCACACTATCCCACCTGACGCCCGCCCGGCGCGACCTGCTCGCGATGATGGAGGCGGCGCTGGCCGCTGTGGACCCCTTCGCGGCGGTGCAGCGCTTCCTGCGCCGCGAGGGCGATGTGCTGCACATTGGCGATACCACGCTCTCGCTTGCTGACATTGACCGCGTCTGGGTCATCGGGGCGGGCAAGGCAGGCGCGCCGATGGCGCAGGCCGCCGAGGCCGTGCTGGGTGCCCATATTGCGGGCGGCGTGGTGGTGGTGAAGCACGAGCATGTCGTCCCCCTCGCCCATGTCGAACTGCGCGAGGCGGCGCATCCCGTGCCGGACGAGGCGGGGCTGGCAGCGGGCGAGGCGGTGCTGGCCCTCGCGGAGCAGGCCACGGAACGCGACCTCGTGCTATGCCTCATCTCCGGCGGTGGCTCCGCGCTGCTGGAGGCGCTGCCGGAGCCGCTGACACTCGAAGAGCTTCAGGCGACGACAACGGCGCTGCTGCGCAGTGGGGCCACGATCAACGAGTTGAACGCGGTGCGCAAGCATCTCTCCTGTGTGAAGGGCGGCCAACTGGCGCGTGCCATCGCCCCGGCGACGCTCGTGACGTTCGTCCTCTCCGATGTGGTCGGCTCGCCGCTGGACGTGATTGCCAGCGGCCCCACCGTGCCCGACGCCTCGACCTGGGCCGAGGTGGCCGAGATTATCGCCCGCTACCGCCTCGCCGATTCGCTGCCGGACGCGGTGCGGGTACGTATCGAGCAGGGCGCGGCAGGTGCATTGCCAGAGACACCGAAGGCCGATGACCCACTCTTCGAGCGCACCTCGGTTTACATCGTGGGGGACAATGGGCAGGCGGCGGAGGCGGCGCTGCGGGCAGCGGAGACGCGCGGCTACTCGGGCATGATTCTCACGACCTTTCTGGAAGGAGAGGCGCGTGAGGTCGCCAGGGTCGCGGTGGCGCTGGCGCGTGAGGTCCAGGCGAATAGCCGTCCGCTGGCTCCGCCCGCCTGTCTGATTCTGGGCGGGGAAACCACCGTGACGTTACGCGGTGAGGGCAAGGGGGGGCGTAACCAGGAAATGGCACTGGCAGCGGCGCTGGTATTGGCAGGCAGCGAGGACATCACCATCGGCGCGCTGACGACGGATGGCAGCGATGGTCCCACGGATAGCACAGGGGCTATCGTGGATGGCAGCAGCGTGGCCCGCGCCATGCAGCAGAGCCTCGACGCGGCGTGGTACCTGGCCCAAAACAATGCCTATCCCCTGCTTGACGCGACGGGCGACATGCTCCGCAGCGGACCAACGAACACCAATGTCAACGACCTGCTTTTTATTCTCGTGCGTTGATTATGTCAACCCGCTTCTTGATCCAATCAAAAACCAGTGGGTAAAGAAGCACCGCGAGCGCGGGCAGGTAGAGCGCCCCCACCATCCAGGCCGAGCGATTTTCCCAATCCTGGCTCGCGAACCAGGCAATATACCCTACCCAACTTGCCACCGTCAGCAGCGCCATCTCCACCGCGTTTCGTGGAATCATCCAAAGCGCGAGTTGATCGTAGAACACGCGCTTGGGTAGCAGCGCCATGAAGAAGAGCAAGCGCCCCTCGTAGTCTCGCCAGCGCAGCAGCGCAAACACGAGCAAGAAACCCAGCGGCTCCACGAGGAGCGGCGGCACTCCCCCATAAGGGCCTAGCTGAAAGAGCCAACCCACCGGCCAGGTGGGGCTTAGCACAAAGCTCAGCAGGAGAAGTATCGCGGAAATCATCAGGCTGCGGCGCGTCCACTGGCGCGGGTCGGCGAGGGCCAGCGAGAGCCCCAGGTTCGGCTTGATGAGCGCCAGCGGTAGCAGCGCCGGGAGCAATGTCATCAGCGTGAGGAGCGGCGACCATTGCACGGTGCGCAGCGCCTCGTAGTAGGGCGCGGAGAGAAAGAGCAGCAAGCGCCAGGGCGGCTGGCTCTGCAACATGAAGTACGCGACCAATGCAGAGGAGAGCCCAAAGAAGAGCGCACTACCCACATGCTCCGGGAAGGCAATGAAGGGCAGCACCGCCATCAGCGTTGGCAGTGGGTAGTACAGGGGCAGCCCCAGCGGATAGCGCGTCGCATCCTCATAGGGATTTTGCCCGGCGAGCAGCGCCCGTGCGCCCTCCAGCGGCCAGAGAAAATCCGCCGGATTCACATAGATATAACGCTGGTACACATAGCAGAAGCCCCCCGCCATCAGCCCAATCATCATCGCCAGAATCAATCGCTCCCGTCGTGCCATTCCCCTCTCCCTCGGAAATTAACTCTCCCGTCATTATTCGTGTCGTTCCTTTTGACTTCTATCTTTCGCTGTCACTTTTGCCTTTTGCCTTTCCCCTTTTAGGGGCCTACTTGGTGCCTTTCCGTTTCTGCCTTTTGCCTTTCCGTTTCCCTCTTCCACGCTATAATGCCGACGATGCTGGCAAAACAGCAATTTTGGAAGAGGCAATGATGCCTCTAGGAGGAAAAGATGTTTGAAGTGAAAGAAGCTGTCTGGCTCCCGCCGACAGAGGTCGAACCCTACGGAATCCATGACTCGATTCTCGACACCATTGGCAACACCCCCCTGGTTCGGCTGAAAAAAGTCACTAGCGGCTACCGCCCCACCATTCTGGCAAAAGTAGAGTTTTTCAACCCCGGCGGCTCGGTCAAGGATCGTATCGGCGTCACGATCATTGAGGACGCGGAGCGGCGAGGGGTGCTCAAGCCAGGCGGCACCATCGTGGAGTCCACGAGCGGGAACACCGGGGTGGGCCTCGCCATCGCGGCGGCGGTCAAGGGGTACAAGGCGGTCTTCGTC
>JACCSL010000120.1 GCA_013812995.1 Ardenticatenales bacterium
GAGCAGTGCCTCGTCGAGATCCAGCGCGGGCCAGAGGCGCTGAAACTCCTGGGCCAGTCGCAGAGCGACATCGTGGACGAGGAGCAGGTGGGCGATCAGCCGTGGGGGTGCATCAAGGAGCCGCAGCAGCCGCTCGGCTTCCACTGGCAAAGGCGCGAGATTGAGGTGATGGCTCATCTGATACCTATTGCATCGGCAGGTAGCGGCGCGCGACGATACGTTGCCCCTCCGGGCCAAGCACCCAGGCCATGAAGCGCTGCACCTCGCCCTCGGGCGACCCGAGCGTGACCAGAAGCAGATCGCGCGCGAAGGGGTACTCGCCGCTGGCAACCGTTTCGAGCGAGGGAGTGACATTGTCCACGCGCAGCACCTTGACCACGCTGGAAAGCTGCGCCAGGCTGACATAGCCCAGCGCGTCGGGCTCCTTTGCCACGTATGCGACGACGGCGGCGGGCTCTGGCATAAGAACCGCGTTCAGGGAGAGTGGTCGTCCCTCGGGCAGGAGCAGGGCCTCCATGACGGCGCGGTCCCCACTCCCCGCCTCGCGACTCACCACCTGGATTTGCCCCGCGAGCCAGCCCATATCATCCCACAGGAAGAGATCGCCCGCGAAGATAGAGGCCAATTGTGCCCGCTCCATCTTGTTGATTGGGTTGCCGGGATGGACTATCAGCGCCAGACCATCGCGCGCGATAGGAGTCTCCACAAGCACCACGTTGCCTGCCGCGTCCGCGCGCTCCGACGTGTCCAGCGGGCGACTTACCATGCCAATCTCGGCCTGCCCCGAGTGCAGCGCCTCGATAGCCCAGCGCGACCCGCCGCCGGAGACCTCAATGATAACCGAGGTGTTCTCGCGCATGTAGGTGCGTGCTAGCTCTCGCAGCAGCGGCTCCATCGTGTGCGAGCCTGTGACGCGGATCACCAGCGCCTCCGGCGTGGGCGAGGCGGCGACTGGCAAAATGGCCTCCTCTGGCGCGGGCTGAGCGCAGGCCACGAGCAGCGCGGCCCATATGAGCATACCGAGCAGGCATCTCATGGAAAGAGGGCAATCAGGACGCAGAGGCCCCCAAAGAGCCAGCAATAGACGGCAAAGCTACGCACACTCTGGGTGGCGAGATAGCGCAGAAGGAGAGTCACACAGAGATAGCCGCTGATGGCCGCTGCGATGAGCCCCGCAAACACCATCATCATGCCCTCCTCCGACATTCCAACCTCGATGGCATCGAATAACTTGAGCAACCCGGCTCCAAAAACAATGGGTACCATCATCAGAAACGAGAAGCGCGCCGCCGCCGGGCGCTCCAGGCCGCGCGCGAGGCCCGCTCCGATGGTGGAGCCAGAGCGTGAGATACCGGGCACGAGGGCCACCGCCTGCGCGAGGCCAATCATCAGCGCGTCGGTGAAGGTCAGCGCACCCACTGGCCGCGTACGATTTCCAATGCTCTCGCTGACCCAGAGAATCAATCCCGTGACCATGAGAGATGCGGCCACCCATACCGGCTCACTGAGAATTCCTTCAATGATCTCTTCGAATAGAAGCCCCAGAATCACAGCGGGGAGCGTAGCAACCACCAGCATCCAGCCCAGGCGCGACTCTGCCGAGGCGAGCGGTGTGCGATTTACCAGGTCGCGAATGACATTCTTGAAAATCGAGACGAGCTCTTGCCAGAAGAAGCTAACAACCGCGAGAAGGGTACCCCAGTGGATGACCGTGTCGAATATCATGCCCGAGGGGGGCCAGCCGAGCAACCAGGGAATCAGCACCAGATGCGCGTTGCTGGAAACAGGAATAAACTCGGTCGCGCCCTGCACGATGCCGAGGATAATCGCTTGTAAAAGCGTCATTACAGATACTCCGTGTTGGATTGGGGAAGAGGCGAGAGTATGCCAATAAAACGTAAAACGTAAAACGTAAGGACGGCAGACCACAATGTAGCCCTGGGTAGACTTTGCCGTTTACGTCTCTGGTTCTGCTGGAATTTGTGGTATGGAAGAGGGGAAGCGTGCTAGCGGAGCCCTCTCCCCGGCCTTCGGCCGCCCC
>JACCSL010000137.1 GCA_013812995.1 Ardenticatenales bacterium
CCAGAAACCGACCAGGCTTACGACACAGAATCTAACGGGGAGTGTTTTGGAGAGTACGAATGCTCCTGCGGAATGCTCAAATGACTGGATATGTGAGGTAGGTGGTTTTTGTCTGAATACGCTTGAAGCTGTTATATCAGGGGCCAAGCTTCAGCCCAAAAAACAGCAAGGGGATAGTTTACGGGAAAGTAGCAAGGCTGTCAAACGTATGTAAAAAGTGTTGGAGGCGAGGGGAAGGGAAAAAGGGCTGAGCAAGACAAGCCATCCCGTCTCCGTACTGGAAACGCGAAGACTTGTTTTTGCCCATGCCCCTTGTTGGTTAGCGGCTGCTCCCTATCCAAGGAAGGGAATAGATCAGGCGAGATGGCACGCCACTAGATGACCTGGACTGACTTCTCGGAACTCTGGATCAACCTCTCTACAAATATCGGTTGCGATAGGACAGCGCGGATGGAAGTGGCAACCGGGTGGAGGATTGATGGGGCTGGGCACATCTCCTGTCAGGATGATTCGATCTCGCTTGATTCGAGGATCCGGGATGGGAATCGCCGACATCAAGGCCTGGCTGTAGGGGTGCAAAGGATTGGAGAAAAACTCGCGTCGGGGAGCCAACTCGACCATCTTGCCGAGATACATCACACCGACACGATCGCTGATATGCTCCACAACACTCAGGTTATGAGCAATGAACAGGTAGGTCAGCCCAAACTCATGCTGTAGATCACGAAGCAGGTTGAGCACCTGGCTCTGGATAGATACATCAAGCGCGGAGACTGGCTCATCGGCGACGATAAAGCGAGGCCGGAGAATAAGGGCGCGAGCGATGCCGATACGTTGACGCTGCCCACCAGAAAATTCATGGGGGTAGCGGCGAGCATGGTAGGGGTTCAGCCCCACCTTCTGTAGCGTCTCCTGCACTAGATCATTGCGTGCTTTTCCGCTATGGGTTCCATGAACCAACAACCCTTCCGCGATACTCTCGCCTACGGGCATACGAGGGTCGAGGGAGGAGTAGGGGTCCTGGAAGACAATCTGCATATCCTTGCGCAGTTGTTTCATACGAGTGGGCGAAGCCGCAAAAATATCTTCCCCATCGAAGAACACTTTTCCATCCGTGGCCTGTTGAAGGCGAAGGATGGTACGACCAATGGTGGTTTTACCGCAGCCGGACTCCCCCACTAGACCAAGGGTCTCCCCCTCGAAGACCTCAAAGCTAACACCATTGACGGCTTTGACATGGGCGACCACGCGTTGCAGCACACCCGCTCGAATGGGGAAAAAAGTGCGGAGGTCTCGTACCTGAAGCAGACTTTTACTGGCGGTCTCAGAGTTGGAACCTGAATGGGGTGCCGTTCCGGTGCTTTGAGGGATTGTTTTTGTTTGTTGAGCCATGAGCGCTAGACTCCCGCCGCTATTGCTTGCCGACGATCTTCCCATTGATTTTGGGTCTCAGGGACAAAGCGCCAGCAACGCACCATATGCCCTTCTTTGTATTCGTAAAGAGGGGGGTTTTGTTCGACACAGATGGTATGACCAGGCTGATACGGGCAACGTGGTGAAAAGCTACAGATATTTTCGGCCAGATCAATCAGGTTAGGAACACTACCTGGAATGACGGCCAACCGCTCTTTGACCTCGCCCAAGATAGGAATAGAGGCGAGCAGACCTTCTGTGTAGGGATGGTATGGCTGTTCAAACAGGGTGTGCACATCCGTGTATTCAACCACTCGACCTGTGTACATAACAGCCACGGAGTCGCACATCTCTGCAACGACCCCCAAGTCGTGGGTAATCAACAGAATAGCAGTGCCCAGTTCATCACGCAAGTTCCTCATCAAATCGAGGATCTGTGCCTGAATCGTCACGTCCAGGGCAGTGGTAGGCTCATCTGCGATCAATAGATCTGGCACACATGCCAGAGCCATCGCGATCATGACACGCTGAGCCTGCCCACCTGATATCTCGTGGGGGAAGGATTTGGCGCGGCTCTCCGGGCTGGGGATGCCAACCTTTCGAAGCATTTCAATGGCGCGCTGCCAGGCCACCTCTTTGCCAAGTTTCTGGTGAATTTCCATGACCTCGGCCACCTGGTCGCCGATGCGAAAGACAGGATTGAGGCAGCTCGTGGGCTGCTGGAAGATCATGGAGACCGCATTCCCACGAATGTCGATCATCTCGCTCTCGTCCAGCTTTAGTAGGTCACGGCCTTGAAAGAAAATCTCACCACTTTCAATCTGACCAGGAATGCCGACAAGACGCATGATAGAAAGAGACGTCACGCTCTTCCCACTACCTGACTCGCCTACCACACCCAATACTTCGCCGCGTTTCACGGTGAAATCAACGCCATTGACGGCCTTGACCACACCATCTTCTGTATAGAAGTAAGTTGTTAAACCTTTTACTTCTAAAACATTGGGGGAGTCACTGTGTTGGGCCAAACCACCCTCCTCGATTTCTACAGCATAAATAGGGGTTACAATTATCTACATACGACTGGGGGAATCAGAAAACGGGAAAGTATCCCGCTGAGATGGTCTTACCTTCTTAGCGGGATACCAACGTCTGAGCAGTACAAATCCACGCTTAGTGTTTGAGGCGTGGGTCCAGCGCGTCACGCAGCGCATCACCGATATAGTTGAAGGAGAGCGTCACCAGGAAGATGCAGAGCCCGGGATAGAAGGCGAGCCAGGGATTCAGGAAGAGACGTTCCTGGACGCCCTGGAGCATGTTTCCCCAGGTCGGGATCGGCGGCTGAATGCCAAATCCAAGGAAGGAAAGCGCGGCCTCCAATACGATGACGCCACCGAGACCCAACGTTGCATTTACAATGATGGGGGCCAGGGAATTCGGAATCATGTGGCGGCGAATGATATCCCAGTTTCCAACACCCAGGGCCCTGGAAGCCTGTGCAAAGTCCTGCTCGCGAAGACTCAATACCTGGGCACGAACCAGGCGCGTCGCCCCTGTCCACCCAAGGGAGGACAGGATAACAATGATGATGAATGCACTCGACCACTCTTTCGGTAAGCCTGGCACTTCGATCTCGCGCAGGATAGCTGAAAAGAAGAGGAGAAGAGGCAGGGTAGGGAGCGCAAGAATAATATCGACGATGCGCTGGATCAGGCTATCAACCCAGCCTCCAAAGTACCCCGAGACTGCTCCCAGAACAGTTCCCACTACCTCGGTGATTAGGTTCACCACGATGGTAACAGTGAGTGAGATACGAGCCGCATACAGCAACCGGCTAAATACATCGCGTCCCAGGGCATCAAGGCCAAGGAGATGCTCCGCAGAGGGATTCGCCCAGGCAGGTCCCAGGTTTTGTTTGAGGGGATCGTAGGGGGCCAGAAGACCAGCAAAAATCGCCAGTAGGATAAAGATGGCAACGATGGTGAGCCCCACCAGCGCCAGCTTATGCCTCACGAAGCGTCGCCCCACGATCACCCACGGACTTTCGACATCACTATCTTTTAAAGTGTCGAGATTGATCTCAGCTACTGCCATAACGAATACTCCTTGGGGTCACTTAGCTAAAGCGAATACGGGGGTCAGCAATGGTATAGAGAATGTCTCCGATCAGGGTGCCGATTACCGTCAGCACGGCTGAGATAAAGAGGAAAGCCATTGCCACCGGGTAATCATTGGACCCCAATGCCCGGATGAGCAACTGTCCCATTCCAATCCAGTTAAAGATGGTCTCCGTGATGATAGCCCCCCCGAAGACACCAGGAATGGACATCACAACAATCGTGATCAGCGGCAGCAGCGCATTGCGGAAAGAAGGACGACGCCCGCCATCTGAATCAGGCGTCGAATCAGGTAACCTGCCATTAATACCCCCGAAAGTATGGTTTAGGTTGACTGGAACAGATAAATCTTGGGAGGAACGGGGAGCGGCTGCAAAAAGACAAATGTGAAGGTTGGGGTGTCGAAATAGTAAAACTCAAATGAGTCAAGGATGGTGACGGTAGGATGGTGACGCTGAAGCGCCACCATCCTACGAGGACTACGTGATTACTCAGTGGCGAACGTGAAGTTTTCCACGTTCCAGAGCTCGGAGTTCTCGGTCGCGTCCATGATCACGCCTTCCACACCGGGGCGGACGACGGCAACCTTGGCACGGGCGAACAGCGGAATCGAGGGCAATTCTTCGGTGAAGATAGCCATCGCTGCCGCGTGGTTCTCAGCCTTGACTTCGTCATCCAGAGCCTGGAGGGCGGCGTTACAGGCGGTGTCGAACTCGGTGTTCGCCCAGCCTGTAT
>JACCSL010000138.1 GCA_013812995.1 Ardenticatenales bacterium
GACCTAGGGCGCGCGCCTGCTTCTCGAAGTGCTCCACATCCCGATCCGTCCATTGGCGCGCCGGGCGGTTGGCAATCAGCGCGAGGGCGCTCTCCAGAGCCTGCTGCTCATTGGTGGTTTCCGCAACCCGCCGCAGCAGCGTCGCCAGGGTGGGGTGAGTGGCTAAGGGGGCCATCGTACCCGCCAATGCCATAAAATGTTGCCAGTCCGCCTTATCCGTTGGCAGTCCGCAAGCCTCCAAAAATATCTCTCGCGCCCACTCAAGCCGCTTCTCCATAACCTGAGCCAACTCCTGAAGCGCCTCATTCAGCTTTTCGAAGAAGTGCTCGACCTGCTCCTCGTCCACCACCTCTTCGGAGATCGAACCCACCCCTAGCGCCTGCGGCAGCTCGAAAAACAAAAGCGATTCCGGCGAACGAGCCTGCTCAATCGCGCGCCGCGCCCCTAGCGTAGTTGGCGTAAGCGCCTGGGTGCGCCAGGCATGATCGGGTAAGCTCTGGAGCCGTCGAATCAACTCGCGCATGACCGGGACCGTTGCCGCCGTTGCACCAAGACTGCGCGCCAGCCTCTCGACGACTACCAGCCGCGCCCCTGAGACTCGGCTTCCCCCCACGCTGAACAGCTCCGGTCGCCGCTGCAACACTTCCCAATCGGCCACAGTTGGCAGCGGGCGCAGCGTCCCATCCTGATAAAGCGTCGTCTCGTCGGCGTGTACCAGCATGAAAGCACACAGCAAGATTGGCAGCACCCCTTCCGTTATCCCAAAAGGGGGTGACGCCAACAGATCAAAGAGCTCTTTGACCGACCTTGGCTCAGGCGACTTGTCAAAGATGGCTCCCGCCAATGCCTGCCACGCCGGAAGGAGATGGAGGGGATCGGCAGCGGAGGGCGCGGCAAAGTACCACTGCCCTGCCTCGCTCTGGCAATGGAGCTCTCCCTCCCGCAGCAAACTCTCGTACATGCTCCGCTCAGGGGGAAAGCCGCTGATGCCCAAGGTCGTCTTTGACCCATGCTCCAGCATCCGCTCCAGCAAGTTTCGGCGCGCCGCTGCGCCCTGCGAAGTAAGCACCCGGCGATTCAAAATCTCGTTCCAGATACGTGGGCTTTCGGGGTAGATCTGATCGGCGACAGCCGAGAGGAGCGCGGTAATCCCGCGCTGGGTCCCATCGCTCACATCCTCGCCCCGATAGAACCAGGTGCATCCCCCACCCCTCTCTAACCCTGAGAGCGTCAGCGCCTGATCCAACTCGTTGCGAATCAGCGTCTCTACTATATTCTGCCGGGCACGAAGCTCCCGACGCGCCACAGGGTCATCCCGAAGCTCAGGGGTTTTCTCTTGCACCCAATGCAACGCGCGAAGCTCACCCAACAACTCTGCCAACCGCCACGTCTGCACGGTCACCCCAATGACCAGATCAGGGCGTGTTGCGCGGTCGGGGTGCGTTGCCCACGTCTGGAGCTCTCTCGCCTCGCTCTCCGTAGTCGAGAGACAGAGCAGAACAAGCCCGCTCGCGCCGCTCTCTGCTTCCAGGGCAACCTGATCCCGAATGGTGGCATCCGCATAGCGCAGGGCAAAGTAGCGGGACGCGCCGATCTGATAGCTGTGTCGTCGCGCGATAATGGGGCGGGGTGCAAGGTGCTCCTGCACTGCCTCCGCCACGCTGAAAGTACCTGCAAGCTGCTGCCGCGCCTCTGCCAATTGCTCCTCAATGTTGACATCGCTTCCCTGCCAGATCGCGTAGCTCTGATTGAAGCGGCGATAGACCACCAGGGAGCGGTTGATCAACGTTTGAAGCATGGCATGCGTGTGCTCTGCACCCTCCGTCGCGCGGAGCGCCGCGATCAAGCTAGTCTCCGTCGCGCGGAACGGACCAATCTCCGCCAGCCAGTTCAGCAGGCCAATCGTCTTGAGCGCCTCTATCGCCTCTGGCTCCAGCGCACCCGCATGGGTGAGCCGCTCCAGAGTTTCCGTGATGATCCGCTCTTTGAAGGAGGCATAGAGCCGCCCCTCGAAATTCGCTGCAAGGTAATCAAACAGGTCGGAGAGGTAAATCAAGGTAGAGGCAGGGTTCCGTTGCAGAAACTCCTGCAAGCCGAAGGGCTCGAACGAGGCAAGGTAGGCGAAAATCGAGCGTTCATTCTGCGCGAGACGACGAAATAGATAGGGTAATGCCACGAGGGCAGTGGGGTGGAACGGATAGGCTCGTCGGCTCAAGGCTACAAATTCAGACGGCTTCATCAGAGGGGGCAGCC
Source organism: Ardenticatenales bacterium (assembly GCA_013812995.1). Lineage (GTDB taxonomy): Bacteria > Chloroflexota > Anaerolineae > Ardenticatenales > Ardenticatenaceae > JACCSL01. The sequence goes on from JACCSL010000138.1 coordinate 2,254, forward strand.
AGCCCGAGTCAACAGCACGGTGCGCTTCTGCCTCCAGGTGGGGAGCCAACTCTGACCCATGTACCTCACTCCCAAGGAGGGCATTGACCAGGAGCGCCATCTGCTGTGTAGGTGGCTCCTGAAAGGCGATATCCTCAAATCGACCCTGTATCTTGGCCCACTCGCGCTGGGTGATGCTATCAAGATGACCCGCGTACCGCTCAAACGCTTGGTGCAGGATGCCAACAAAGAGAGTGGGCCGGGTCGCGCTCCGCGCTGCCCACTCCGCCAATTCCTGTAGCAGATAGATATCAGCGGCCTCACTATGGGTGGCCGTGTACTCCAGCAGCTTGCCCATCTCATCCATCACAAAGAGCAGACCATTATAGTGATGGACGTTCTGGAGGTGGTTCTGTAGATCAGCCAGCCAACGCACAAAGGCGCGACTCTCCAGAGCGGCGGTATCTAGCTTGTGCAGCAGCGCAGCAATAAGGCTATCTTCCGGGAAAATGGCAAGTGCCTGGCGGACTCCCACCTTCAAGGCGGTCGCCATCGTAGCTCTATACCCCACCACCGGAATGGACAGATACCCGTTACCCTTAGCCGCCAGTCCCTGAACCTTTTCCGCCAGCGGGAAATCTATTTCGGCGAGCTGTTGGAGCGCCGCCATATGACCGGGCAATGCTGGCCCCAGCAGATTCATCAGGAACAGGCCGAAGTAAGACTTGCCCGACCCATAGGGGCCGGTAAGTGTCCAGGCGCGCGTCGTTGCCTCGGGGCGCAGCCCATCAAGGAGGCGATTGAGGGCCTGGCGTGCCTGGGGCGTTACCAAGTAACTCTGGATGACGGAGGAATGAGCAAGGTCGCGCTCGACGTTGATGGAGCGCAGACGACCAGAGCGAACAGCGACGAGGTTCAGTGGCGGAGAGGCGATGAGGTTATACATAATATTGTTTCAAGAGTGATTCGGCGGTTTCACGGAGCATGGCAACGTCGAGGTCATGCAGGTAAATCTGATGCAGCCCCGCAGTCTCTTGAAACTGCAAACGCCCCTCTGTGAGAGTGGCTAGTTGCTCGATATAGTCAACCACACTGTTTTCATCTAGCTTGAAAATCTGACCAGGACTCCCTATCTGGTAGATACACTCGTCCAGGGCAACAGTGCGACGGCTTTCCATAACCTCTGAAAGATAAGTCAGCAGGGCGTAACCGAAGATAGCTGTTGGAAGCGTTGGCTTAGCCCCCACATTGAAGCGATAGACGCTGTCCCCGGAATCGTAGCGAATTAGATCGAGCTCTGTTAAAGGGCAATCTATCGTTTCTTCTGCTATCACTCCGGCACGTTTTCGGAGGGGGGAAACATACGTGCGTAGGAAACAGTCCACTTCCCGAGAGATCATTTGGGAAGTCGTCTTGATCTCCAAACGCTCCAGTTGGCGCTCAACGAGGGCCTGAAGAAGAGCTTTACTGAATTCTGCCTGTTGTAGCGACAGCGAGATGTGCCATACCAGACCACGCACCCGATTGGTTGCGAGCTGCCAATGCAGCAACCACAGCGTCCCCCGATCCTCGAGATAAGCGTCCCAGCCGCTATTATCTAACAACTGCTGACCAAAGGTCGTGGGGGCCAACTCCCGCGTCCGCCCTATACTTTCGCCTTCTTCAATAATCCCCAAAGCCAGGCACCAATGGCGTATGGACCGTACCATATTCTTGCCAACGCCCAGTCGTACCAGGGCATCATCGTGGTGAAAAGCCTTGGGGTCGGCTTGGATAGCCTCAAACCCTTTCTTTAACCAGTTGTATCGAAAAACAAACGTTTCATGTCCGCCGAAGGTGGGTGGGGGCTGTTGGAGGAGGGTGCGTTTGTACATTACCAAGGGAGTTTACCTATAGTTATCGACGGATGAGAGTAAAGGATCAGGCATCTATCATTGAACAACAGGGTTCTCCATTATAATACCGGGCAGTCAGCAAGGGCCAATATTCCCAAAACCCTTGACAAGTCAAATTATCTTGTGATAAAATGCACAAATAATTTTGAGAGAGGTTGTTGTCAAGGAAGAAAGGGAGCGCAATGGCAAACGATAAGTGGCAGAGCTACATCGACAAGATCATCGAGGAGGCTCGCGAGCACGGCGAGTTCGACCTAGCGGACACGAAGGGGAAGAAATTAAAGGAGGAGACTACCGAAGCACTGGCAGGCGAGAAGGCGATGGCCAACAAGATTCTCGCGAACAGCGGCCACGCCCCGCCCTTTCTGATGAAGAAGCGCGAGATCGACGAGAAGCTGGAGCAGGAGCGTACGCGGCTCGTTCGCTACGCCCTGCGCCGCCAGCGCCTGCTCCAGGCCGCCAACGGGGCTCCCACGCCCGATCAGGCCACCGCGCTGCGGGAGCAGGCGGCGCGCGACTGGCAATGGGCCATCGAGCAGTTCGAGAAGGTGATTCCCGACCTCAACAAGCAGATCGGCATGTTCAACCTGATGAATAAGATTCCGAACATGCACAAGATGAAGATTCGCATGGAATGGGAGATCGAGCGGGCCGAGAAGCAACTCAACGATTCTGAATCCTGAAAGAGAGGCCGTCATGGCAAGCCGCGTTCTGCTGCTCACCCCCGCCCGCCGTTTCATCGCCAATCGGAGCGGCCTGGGGTATCAAATCCCTCTGGGGCTGGTGCTGCTCGGGGGGCCGCTGCTGGACGCGGGCCACGAGGTTCGGCTCATCGACAATGATCTTCACGGCTGGGACGCGGAGCGGCTCATCAAGGAGGTGCGCCGCTTCCGCCCCGACTATCTGCTGATGGGGCACACCGGCTCCACGGCGGCGCACGGCACCTGCATCGAGAATGCGCGCTTCCTGAAAGCGGCCTTCCCCGAGCTTCGCATCGTTTATGGCGGGGTCTATCCCTCGTATGCGGCGGAGAGCACGCTGCGCTCGTGCGCCGCCATCGACGTGGTGGTGCGCGGCGAGGGCGAGGCCATCGTTGTTGATCTCCTCCATGCCTGGGCGCATGGGCTCTCCCTCGCCACCGTCGATGGCATCACCTGGCGGGACGGCGAAACGATCTGCGCCAACCGCCCGCGCGCGGCGGCGCAGGATCTCGATGCCTTCCGCCCCGGCTGGGAGTTGGTGGAGTGGGAGCGCTACCAACTCTTCGGGATGGGACGCTCGGCGGGAATGCAGTACAGTCGCGGCTGCCCGCTCACCTGCACCCACTGCGGCCAGTGGGGCTTCTGGAAGCGCTGGCGACATCGCAGCCCGGACAATGTAGTGGCGGAACTGCGCACCCTTGCTGAAAAATATGGGGTGAAAATCGTCTGGTTCGCCGACGAAAGCTTCGCGGCGGACCAGGAGGTTGTCATAACATTGCTCGAAAAGCTCGTTCAGGCCAACCTTGGGCTCTCGCTGAACGTGAACATGACCGCCGCCGACGTGGTGCGCGACGCCGACCTGCTCCCGCTCTACAAAGCCGCTGGTGTGGACTACGTGATCATGGGCATCGAGGCGCTGGATGATGCGATTGTCCAGGCGGTGCGGAAGAACAATCCCGTCGAAATCTCCAGGGCTGCCATCCGCGCCCTGCGGCAGAATAACATTGTCGCCTGGGCCAACATCATCTATGGGCTAGAAGATGAAACCTTTTCTTCGATGTGGGAGAAATTCTGTAACATCTCTGCGCTGGACCCCGACTTTCTCAACGCGGTGTACCTGACGCCCCATTTCTGGACCGCCGCAGGCCGCGCCACTGACCCGCGCGATGTGATTCAGACCGACATGAGCAAGTGGACCTATCGCAACCAGGTCATTGCCACACCCCACCTCGCCCCCTGGCAGCTTTTCCTCGGTGTGAAGCTGACGGAGATGGGCGTCCACCTCCGCCCGCATTCCCTCAAGCGGCTGCTCTGGCACGGGGACGCCACGATCCGGAAACTCATGCGCCGCTCGCTCGTCGCGGGCACCTTCAGCGTGGCCGCCGAGCTGTGGGAGTTTTTCTTCGACACCACCTTCGCGCCGCGCGGTACCATCAGCGAGCTGCCGGGCGTCCCGGCCCGGACTATCCGCCCTTCTGTTTCACCTGGTAGCCCAGCTCCTTGAGCTTCTCGATGAGTTTGTCGCGGTGGTCGCCCTGGATTTCCAGGTTGCCCTCCTTCAGCGTGCCGCCCGCCCCGCAGAGCGTCTTGAACTGCTTGAGCAGCTTTTCCTTGGTGGCCGGGTCGTGCGGTAGGCCGCTGATGACCGTCACGGTCTTCCCGCCGCGCCCCTTCCGATCCCGCTCCACGTAAACCGTCTGCTGCACCTTCGCCGCCGGAGCCTTCTTGGCCGCAGGCTTGGGCTTCTCTGGGCTTGGGTCGGTTGAATAGACAATTTTGCCATCGGCCATAGGTGGCTCCTTTCGAAACATAGAGCGTTGGATCGTTGGAGCGGTTGGAGCGATAGAGCGTTGGAGCGGTTGGAGCGGTTGGAGCGAGAGAGCGTTGGAACAACGACAATCGCAACGAATAAGCGAGGTTCGCTGTTCCGCTCGAACGCTCTCCGTTCCGCTCGAACGCTCTCCGTTCCGCTCGAACGCTCTCCGTTCCGCTCGAACGCTCTCCGTTCCGCTCGAACGCTCTCCGTTCCG
>JACCSL010000156.1 GCA_013812995.1 Ardenticatenales bacterium
GACCCGAGCAAGCCGCTGGTGGTCGGAATGGATGACACCATCGAACGGCGGCGCGGCGCAGAAATTGAAGCACTGGGCATTTATCGCGACCCGGTACGCTCCAGCAAGTCGCATTTTGTGAAAGCCAGCGGGTTGCGCTGGATCGTTCTGATGCTGTTGGTGCCGATTCCGTGGGCCACGCGTATCTGGGCCTTGCCCTTTCTGAGCGCATTGGCTCCCTCGGAACGCTATTAGGCGCTTCCAAGAAATAGGCGTCACGGTGTATAGTAGCCTCCCGCATGAAGAGGCAGGAGGAGATAATGGAGTTGAGCCCGGAGCAGAAAGCGGCCTACATCGAAACGGCCAAAAGGTTGAAAGGGTACGAGCGACGGTTGTTTATGGCGCGGATCGTCAAAAGCTTCGGAGCTGGCGGCCCCAGCCTGGCCGAACGTGAATTAGGCTGGGGGCGTAAAACGATCCGTAAAGGGATGCGCGAACTCGATACGGGTATCCGGTGCGTGGATGCCTATCGGGCACGCGGTCGTAAACGGACCGAAGTGCATCTGCCTGAGCTGCTGGATGATATCCGTGCGCTGGTGGATGGACAAAGCCAGACCGACCCTACCTTTCAAAGTCAGCGGCTTTACACGCGCTTGAGTGCCGCCGAGGTGCGTCGTCAGTTGATCCTACAGAAAGGCTATACGGACGAAGAGCTGCCCAGTGCCGAAACCATCCGCGTGCGGCTCAACGAGTTGGGGTACGGGTTGCGCTCCGTGCGCAAAGCGCAACCTAAAAAAAAACTCCCGGAAACCGACGCCATCTTTGAGCAACTAGCCACGCTCCACCAGCAGGCGGCCACGGATGAAACGCTCTTGCGCGCCAGTTTGGATGCCAAGGCGAGCGTAGCGGTGGGGGCCTTTTCGCGCCGGGGCAAGAGCCGCGTGCATGTCAAAGCCTTGGATCACGATTTCCGGCCTGAGCTGAAAGTCACGCCCTACGGCATCTATCTGCCCGACCTGGATGAAGTCTACTTGTATTTGACGACATCCAAGGTCACCAGCGATTTCATCCTGGATTGTCTGCACGATCTGTGGCGGAGCGTGCGTCTACGCTTTCCACAGGTCAAGGGCCTGCTCCTGGACCTCGATAATGGACCGGAGAATCACAGTCGCCGCACCCAGTTCATGGCCCGCTTGGTCGAGTTCGTGGACACCTTTCAACTCTCGGTGCAATTGGTCTACTATCCGCCCTATCACAGCAAGTACAATCCCATTGAGCGTGTTTGGGGGGCCTTGGAGCAACATTGGAATGGTGCCCGGCTCGACTCCCTAGAGACGGTGTCTCGATTTGCCGCCTCGATGACCTGGCGCGGCGTCCAACCGGTGGTCGACGTGCTGCAAAAAGTCTATCTCACCGGCGTGCGCCTCACTGCCAAAGAAATGGATCTTTTGGAGCTACGCCTCGACCGCCTTCCTGGTCTCGAAAAGTATTTTGTCTCCATTCTCCCTGCCTCGACCCCTTGAACGGGTCGTCTTTTTTCTGTAATGGCCTTATCAGCAACAAGGACGAGCCCCTAAAACGCTGATCGACTGGGCACGGCAACTGTTGCTCCAACTGCGTCGCTGGCTGCCGAAGCGCGAGATCGTCGTCGTGGCCGACAGCAGCTATGCGGCGCTGGACTTGTTGGCGTGCTGCGCGCGCCTGCGCCAGCCGATTACCATGATTACCCGCTTGCGCTTGGATGCCGCGCTCTATGCTCCGGCTCCTCCTCGCTTGCCCTCCACCGTGGGGCGACCCCGCCTGAAGGGCAAACGGCAAGCGACCCTTGCCCAACGGTTGGCCGACCCGGAGACGGCATGGGAGCGCCTGATCGTCCCCTGGTATGGGGACGGCGAGCGCCCGGTGGAGGTGGCAAGTGGTACGGCGCTCTGGTATCATGCCGGTAAGACGCCCGTGTCGATTCGCTGGGTGCTCATTCGTGACCCGTGGGGGATATTCCCTTGCCAGGCGCTCCTGAGCACCGACCTGACGCTCACCCCCGCCCAGATCATGAGCTTTTTTGGAACGTGCTCAGAATCAAGTGGGGGCGGCGTGAGCGCGGACGAGATCAGCGAGGGGCGGCAACTGGTAGGCCCCCGAAATGCGGTCGAGGAGATAGGCAAAGAAGTTGACGCCTTGCTTGCCACAGGTGGTCAGGAGGGTGAAGAAGACCTCCCAGGCCTGGGCACCGTCGGGGGTGCGCGGGCCGCTGGAGATTTTGCGCTTGACGACGACCTCGCGCAGGTCACGTTCGGCGCGGTTGTTCTCCAAGGGCACCTCGGGGAAGTCGAGCACCAGCAGCAAGAGCTCCTTCTTGGCGCGGGTCAGCCGCAGCCGATCATCCAGCAGGACGGAGCCGCTGTTCGGTTCAAAGAGCGCGTCAAAGTCGTGCCAGAGGGCTTCTTTTTCGGCCGCGGTGGGGTCGCGGGCGTAGGCTTTGAGGCGTTCATAGAAGGTCCAGATGGCGCGGCGTTGTTCCTCTAACTGGCGGCGGTGCGCGGGATAAGCCAGCCACAATTTGGCGTAGAGGCGCTCCTCATGAATCCAGCACAGCGCCTGGTAGAGCGTCTGCTGACGAA
>JACCSL010000455.1 GCA_013812995.1 Ardenticatenales bacterium
CCTTGTGGTGGCTGTCACGGCCAATGACATGCCCCAGGATGTGGCAAAGGCACGCCAGGCGGGTTTCAATGGATTTATCGGAAAACCCCTCAGTTCCAAGCGCTTCCCGGAGCAAATCCGACGTATATTGCGGGGAGAGGCCGTCTGGGAGGCGCGCTAGAAGGAGCGGCTTAGTATTAGTCTCAAGAATCAATCAAAAAGAGCCCTGGAAAACCAGGGCTCTTTTTGTATGTCTCAGACGCTTATGGGGCGCGCGAGACAATCGGCAAGTAGATCGTTGGACCCTTGGCGATGGCCGTCAGCGTTCCGGAAACCGCCGTCACTGTCAGCCACTGAGAGCTGGGCGTTCGGGTGGGGCAGGTCGTTCCGCAGGTCGCGGTCGCTGTTGGGGTGGTCTCGGTGCCCGTTGTGCCCGTGATGGTGCGTGTGGGCGTGCGCGTGTTGGTCGCCGTGTTGGTAGGTGTGCGCGTGTTGGTGGGCGTGCTGGTAGCGGTCCCAGTAGCTGTCAGGCTCACCGCAGAGGTCGGCGTGATGCTCGGTGTCAGGTCCGCCGCGTCATCTCCATAGTTCCGCAGGAAAACATCCTTTACACCATTCGTGTCAGGAGCGAGATTGGTCGCAAATGATTCAAAGGCGACTCGTAGCCCGTTACTCGAGATGCTGGGATCTTCGCTATGATCATTCGACAGCACCCCCGTTGTCGTAACGCTTACAATCTCGGCGACGCCTGTGGTCCGACCGACGCGGAAGATATCTGCCTTCGCATTCGTGTCGCCGCTGACAAGATTGCTTGCCCACGACTTATAGGCAATCCACACCCCATCCGCAGAGATAACAGGCTCTACGCTCCAATCGTTGCCTTCAACACCCGTGTTTGAAACGCTCACGCGCCGCACCGAGTCGTTGGTGCGATCGTAGAGGAAGACATCAGGGGAGGTATTGTTGTCGTTGGTCACAATGTTGTTAGCCGAGGTCGAGTACACCACGTAGCGCCCATCGGCTGAGATATCCGGATGGGAAACAGTGCTGGCTGGCTGTCCGCCTGTGTTGGTCAGACTAACTCTGTCCGTGGTATTGGTTTCGCGGTCCCGCACAAAGGCATCACCGCAGCTGAATGTGCCACACAGGGTGGTATCCCCATCGACGATGTTGCTCGCAAAGGAGATAAAAACGACATGGCGGCCATCCGGTGTGACCCGCGCGTCGCTACTGTCGTTATTACCGCCCCCTGTGTTCGTGGCATTGAAGCTGATCAGCTCGGTGGTCCCCGCCACGGTATCCCGGAGGAAAACATCCTGCCGGCTATTCGTATCGTTCGGGACGAGGTTGCTTGCCGATGACTCAAAGACGACATAGCGCCCATCAGGCGAGATATGAGGGTTGTTGCTTTCCCCATCACCCTGCACCTCGGCGCTGGAAACGCTGATCAACTCTGTCTGGCCCGTCCCTACATTCCGGCGGAAAATGTCCGTCGTGGCAGCGTTCCCATCGGAGGCGACGAGGTTCGTGGCCGATGACTCGAAGACCACAAAGCCCCCGCGCTCCGACACCGAGGGGTTCTGGCTCAGGCCATTGGATGTGCCGCCCGTGGTTGAGGCACTGATGAGCACCGTCGTTCCGGTAGGGCGGTTGCGTAAGAACACATCCTTTTGAGCGTTGGTATCGTTTGGTACCAGGTTGGTCGCATCGGAGGAAAAGGCCACATAGAGCCCATCCGGCGAAACCTCGCCCTCCAGGCTGTCATTATTTCCCTGGGCTTCCGCTGAACTCACACTGATGAGGGTAGTGACGCCCGCCGTCTGAGCACCCGTACTAGAGGGTATGGACAGGATGATTAACAAGGCAACTGCCACGACAAAGAGAGTGGACGTAAGATGTTGACGCATGTAGACCTCTTTAGCTAGGCTCTTTACCTGAGCACGGTGTAGGAAATACGGTTGAAACCTTAGCATAGCCAGTTCTATTCTTCAAAAAGGCGGTATGAAGAAAAAGGGGCCTTCAGAGCGATTGCCCTTTAGCCCCTTCTTCTTTGTTTCTGCTTCTGACGGAATTTGTGGTATGGAAGAGGGGCCGCGTGCCATGCGCGCCCTCACCCCCACATCGCTTCGCTCATACCCAGAGGGAACCCACCCTCTCCCGAAATCGGGAGAGGGGCACGGAAAGGGTCTTCCCCCTCTCCTGACGTCGGGAGAGGGGGCGGCCGCAGGCCGGGGGAGAGGGCCATTGCTCAGCACCTTTGGACTCACCACAAATTCCATCAGAACCAGCTTTATCTCAGAAACGCTCCTACTGCATCAGCTCGATGAAGTCGGGCTGCGGCGGGAAGTATTCCTCCTCGTAGAAGATCTGGTTACCTGCGCCGATGAGCGAGAGCGACTCCGCGATGAGGGCTCCCTCGATGCGGTTGTCAGAACCCGACAGCGATAGTTCCCCGTTTTCGGCGATGATGCCACCCGCGAGCTTGTTGCCGCTGCCGGAGATGCCAATGTCTCCCTCGCCGCTCAGGAGTCTTGCCACATTATCGTCAAGCAACTCGTAGGCCGGGTTGGTGTAGGGCTTGTTGGGGGCCGTTGTCCCATTCGTACCCGTAACCTTGATATCCCCATTTGCGATAATGGAGTATTCCCCATTCACGCCGCCCTTCATGGTCACCTCCCCTACCACCACGATGAGGCCGTACACCTGGCAATCCTGAAGCGTCAGATTTCCGGTGATGTAGATGATGGGCTGCGTGGTGGACCCCAGTGTGCCACCGTTGCAGGTATGGTTCCCGCTGATCGTTTGCCCGACCGTCTGGGCCAGCTCTTCATATTCCTCGTACTGGGGTAGTTGGAGGCTGACGGGTGCCCGATACTCGGCCTGCGGGTCGGAGTCGTTACACCCACTGTTCGGACCCGTGGGGCAGCTCCAACCCTCTTTGGACCAGGTGATCTGTCCTTCGTCGAGTTCAATCTTATCGGCGGTCGTGATCTGCAAGGTGTCATTGCTGTGAAGACCGCCATTGATGTAGATACCCTGACCACCACCGCCGATCTGGAGGCTGGCGTTGCTGCCACCACCGCCAAGGGCGAAGGCGGCCCAGTAACCA
>JACCSL010000193.1 GCA_013812995.1 Ardenticatenales bacterium
TTGCAGCGCACCTCACCATCGCGACGGGCCGCCCGGTGCGCTTCGAGTACACGCGCGAGGAGGAGTTCATCGCCGCGCGCTCCCGCCACCCCATGCGAGTGCGCATGAAGAGCGGCGTCATGAGCGACGGGACGATTGTCGCCAACGAGATGAAGGTGCTGAGCGATACGGGGGCCTATGGATGCCACGCGCTCACCGTGGCGGGGAACACCGGCCATAAGGCGATGGCGCTCTATCCTGGCCTCTGGCGCGATCATCCCGACGGATACCAGTACGCCAATATCCGCTTCCACGCCGACATTGTCTATACCAACACCCCGCCCTCCGGAGCCTTCCGGGGCTATGGTTGTCCGCAGGGCTTCCTGCCGCTGGAAGTTCACATGGAAAAAATCGCGGAGGCGCTGGGGCTGGACTCGCTGGAGTTCCGCCTGCGTAATGCGCTGAAGGCGGGCGATGAGCACCCCTTCTCCCGCGCCTGGTCCGAGGGACGAGAGCCAAAGCCGGAGACCATCAACACCTGCGGGCTGGCGCTCTGTGCAGAGCGTGGCGCGAAGATGATTGGGTGGAACGAAAAACGGAAAGTCAAAAGTCAAAGGTCAAAGGTCAAAAGTGACGGCAACGACGGGACGGCAACGGAGGGCTGGCGGGAAGTGGAGGGTAGGACGCATCTGCGGCGCGGGGTGGGGGTGGCGCTGGTGATGCAGGGCACCGCGATTCCATACCTGGACATGGGGGCCGCGAGCATCAAGATGAACGATGATGGCTCCTTCAACATGCTGGTGGGTGCGACGGACCTGGGCACTGGCTCAGATACGGTGCTGGCGCAGATGGCGGCGGAAATCCTGGGCTGCCCCCTGGATGATATGCTCGTCTACTCCAGCGACACCGATTTTACGCCCTTCGACAAAGGGGCCTATGCCTCCAGCACGACCTACATCTCCGGCTACGCGACGGTCAAGGCCGCCGAGCAGTGCGCCCAGCAGATCAATCTGGTGGCGGCTCGCCTCTTCAATCGCGATCTCGGCGAGCCACAGGGTTTTGTGGCGCGGCCTGAGCATGGCAACCCCGTGCAGGTCTCCCCTGGCGAGATCTACCTGGCCGAGCGCTGCGCCTGGGCCCCGGACGGGCGGCGCATCCCCCTCACGGAGATCGCGCTGAACTCCCTGCACCACGAGGAGCAGCACCAGATCATGGGCATCGGCTCCTACGTCTCGCCGGAATCGCCACCACCCTTTGCCGCGCAGTTCGCACAGGTGCTTGTGGACACGGAAACCGGGCAGGTCACCGTCGAGCACCTCGTCATGGCGGTGGACTCCGGACAGATCATCAATCCGGCCACCGCCTCGGGGCAGATCGAGGGCGGCATGACGCAGGCGCTGGGCTATGCCGTCTGCGAGGAGATGACCTACGATGAGGCCGGGCGCGCCCTCCAGCGCGACTTCACCGACTACCATCTCTTTGCCGCACACGAGATGCCAAAACTCGATGTCACCTTCATCCAGACCTTCGAGCCCTCGCATCCCTTCGGCGTCAAGGCCGTGGCCGAGATTCCAATGGACGGCGTGGCCCCCGCCGTCATCAACGCCATCCACGATGCGGTCGGCGTTTGGCTCAACGAGATTCCCGCCACGCCCGAGCGTGTCTGGAACGCGATGCGGCAATAACAGAAAGTCAAAAGGGAAAAGGCAAAAGGCAAAAGGCAAAAGTAACGGCCTACAACACCACGACAGGAAAAAAGGCAAAGGGCAAAAGCGACGAAGCAAAACTAACGAAAAGGCACAGTGATCCCATTACGATAAAGGAAAACAGCCTTTTATGGACTGGCCACAAAATAAGTCGAACAAATCGCTGTCGCGAGTCGTAATCGTAATCGTCTGTTCTCGGTCGCGGTACGACAACGGACGATTACGACTCGCGATTACGATTACGATAGCAATGGCTGATTTATTCACTCGTCAGTCCTATAGAGCTTGGTTGGAAGGGGGAAGATTGGTTGCATCGCTACTCTACCCCTCCTTCTTTTTGACACGCTGCGTCAAGTAAGTACATTTCTTTGCAACTCCTGTGTCGTTGCTTCTCTTTCCTGTTGCCGTGTCGTCACTTTTGCCTTTTGCCTTTTGCCTTTCCGTTCCACAGGAGCTTTCATGTCCCAGGCACTACTCCATCTCCTACAGGCGATGCTCACCGGGCTCATCGAGGGCATGTCGGCCACCGATGCGGCCATCGTCATGCCGGACAGCGCCGCCACCGGCCCACATATCCTCGTGCGCGTGGGTCGCCTGACGGTGGACGACTGGCACCGCAAGCTCCAGGA
>JACCSL010000201.1 GCA_013812995.1 Ardenticatenales bacterium
GGCGACGGCCCTGCGCCACGCCCACCCTGCCCTGCGTCGGGGCAGCTACCGGACGCTCCTCGCGCGCGAGCACACCTACGTCTTCGAGCGCGTTCACGAGGAGGAGCACCTGGTTGTTGCTTTCAACGTGGGCACGACTCCCTCCGCCTTTACGCTGGCTGTTCCAGGGACACGGCTGGCCCCACGCTTTGGGAATCTTCCTGCGATGGTGGTGGAAGAAAAGAAGGTCGATTTCAACCTTCCGCCGCGCTCAGGTGCTGTCTGGGAGGTTGAGGCATAACGCACCCCCTCCGCTCTTGCTTTTATGACGCAGCGCGCTATACTATGACGCAGCGTGTCATAGCTGGAGGCTGAAATGACTCAAGAGAAAGTATTAGACGCGGCAATGATTGAGCAGATGATTGCGATCTTGCCTGCGAAGCAACAAGTGGCGCTCTTCGCGTTAGCGATGGATGAGAGTGTCACAGACGAGCAGATAGAGCGCGCCGTGCGCGAGGCGCTTGAGGCCGTTGACTGGGATAGCCAGCGAGATCAGATTCGGGGTCTCATCGGGCACATCATGCCGCTGGAAACGCTGGTCCCGGAGATTTACAGCGAGTGGCGACCCGTCGTGCGGGACGCGGTGGCCTTTGTGGGCTCGCGCCTCTCCACAGAGAGATTGGTGCCCAAGTTGGTTGAGCAGATGTTGCTTCCGGCTGATATGCCTTTGGAGCAGCGCCTACTCGTTCTCATTTCTCAGATGCCCAGCCTCCAGAAGATTGGTCAGATTGTCGCGCGCAATCCGAACCTGGACCCCTCTTTTCGCACGGAGCTGACCCGTCTGGAAAATGCCATCGAAGACGTTCGCCCGGAAGAGATTCGCGCCGAGATCGAGCGTCAACTGGGCAAGCATCTCAAGACCTACCGGGTTGAGATTCAAGAAGTCATCCTGGCCGAGGCCAGCGTCAGCGCCGTTGTGCGCTTCACCTGGTGGAACCCGGTCAGCCGCGCGACCGAACATGGGGTCTTCAAGGTCCTCAAGCCTTATATCCTCAAGTACTTCCCGGAGGAGATGGATATTCTACAGGGCCTGGCCATGTTCTTCGACGAGAATCGTCACAATTACACGCTGCCACCTGTCGGTTTCCGTGAGGTCATGGACGATGTACGTCGGCTGCTGGAGCGAGAGGTGAATCTCCCCCAGGAACAGGCCAACCTTGTCACGGCCTACGATCGCTATGATGCTATCTCGGGCGTGCGAGTTCCACACCTCATTCGCGAACTCTCTACGAGTACGATTACCGCAATGAGCGAGGAGGTAGGTCTGAAGGTCACCGATGCCTTCCCTCACTCGACACGCAAGCGCGAGAAGATGGCAGCCCGTCTGATCGAGGCACTCATTGCCGTCCCCATGTTTGCCCCCGAGGAACAGTCATTCTTCCACGCGGATCCCCATGCGGGCAACCTCTTTGCGAATGAGAAGACAGGCGAGGTGATCCTGCTCGATTGGGCGCTCTCCGAAAAGCTCACCCGCGAGCAGCGGCGACAGACGGTGCTGCTGGCCCTGGGCGTCGCCCTGCGCGATGAGCACCGCGTCTTCGATGCCATTGCCGCGCTGAGCGAGGATGACCTGTACCAGAATGAGGCGAAGGCGCACATGGTACGCGGCCACATCGCCGAGTTCTTTGACGCGCTCTCGCCGCTGATTGTGCCTGGCTTCGCTCAGGTTATGACGCTATTAGATGGCATCGCTTTTTCTGGCACTCGCTTTCCTGCCTCGCTACTAATGTTCCGCAAGGTACTCTTCACCCTGGAGGGCGTGCTCCACGATATTGCTCCGGAGCTATCTATGGACCTCGTCCTGGCCCGCCATGCGTTGAAGCTCATGCAGCGCGAGATCCCTGCCCGGCTGTTCCGCCCGCTGACCGACACATCCACCACCTTCCGCACCCATCTGTCGAACTTTGACCTGACGGCCATTGCGATGGGGATTCCGCTCCTTGGGAATCGCCTCTGGCTCCAGACAGCCGAGCAGATCACAGATCGTGGGTTGGAAGAGCTTCAGCGCGCATTGCTGAAAATTACCCCAGCCCTCTCCGAGTAAATTTTTTAACCTTGGTTCGTAACCACGATGTTCGGGGCAACGATGCCCCAGCCGCTTCAGGGAAAGGAAGCTGTAACGATGGCCGATAAAAAGATCGCGTTGGTGTTGGCGGGTGGAGGGCTGGCGGGAATCGCCTTTGAGCTGGGCGTACTTCGCGCCATCAATGAGGCATGGCTGAACCGCAGTGCAGATCAACTGGATATCTATGTGGGGACGAGTGCGGGCTCCTACGTGGCGGCCTACCTGGCAAGCGGGGTACCCGTGAACCGTCTCAACAAGCTGATGAAGCAGGAGGGTTCGCTGTTAGGAAGCGGCGGCCCTTCCGCCATCTTCTTCCCTAATGTCGGAGAAGTCGCCGAGAAAGCGATCTTCTGGCCGATTACCCTGCTCAATGCCACGGGGGCGCTGTTCCGAACGCAGGATCCCGTCAAGGGGGCGGCCCACGCGCTGGAGGAGTTGCTTCCCACGGGGCTCTTTGATACCTGGCTCATCCAGCAGCATCTCTTCCGGATGTACAAGCGCTATGGGGTGGGCAATCGCTTTGCCGATCTGCCCCACGACCTTCATATTATTGCCACGGACCTTGACAAGGGGTCGCGGGTCATCTTCAACAAGGAGAACCCCGTTCCACTGGAAAAGGCGGTTGCCGCCTCCTGCGCCATCCCACTCGTCTACCGCCCGGTGCGCATCAACGGACACGAGTATGTCGATGGCGGTGTCCGGGGCACGGCGAGCATCGATCTGGCCCTGGAAGCGGGCGCGGAGCTGATCATCGTGATCAATCCGCTGGTCCCCTTCGAGAACAACCCGGAGATTCCGGCCTACATGGACGAGGTGGGTGAACCCGACCGCCACATCTCCGACCGGGGACCGATTGCTGTCTGGAACCAGGTGTCGCGTGCCTCGATCCACAGTGGCCTGCTGTACCACATCAAGCAGGTCAAGCGGGCAAACCCAGATGTTGCGATTATGCTCATCGAACCCTCCTTCAACGACCCGCGTCTCTCCTTCCGCAACATTATGTCGTACTGGAAGCTGAACGAGGTTTCTGAGCAGGGCTTCCAGGTGGGCATGAGCTTCTGGCACCGGAACGAGGCGCAGGCGCGGGGTATCCTTGCCGAGCATGACATCCGGCTGGCAACGCGGCTGCAAGAGCCCATCGCCTCTTGAGGTAGCGTTCTTTCTTTCCCAACCCAAAGGCCCTGGTGGACTAATTCCCCAGGGCCTTTTTCTCAACCAGGAGTGTCATGAGCGAGCCCGACCTGCTTCAACTTGAGCCCAATATCTATGCCTACCCTGGCGAGATGCGGCTGACCCGGCCCTGGGTTGGCGTTGTCGTCACGCCGGAGGGAACGGTGCTGATCGACAGCGGCAACGGGCCGCGCCACGCCGAGGCCATCCAGGCCGAGCTACAGGGGCTAAATGCACCGCCCGTGAGCCATATCCTGCTGACCCATCACCACTGGGACCATGTGTTTGGCAACTGCACCTTCCCCACTGCTCATATCGTCGCGCACGACCTCACGCAGAAGCACTTGCATGTCATGGAAAGCGAACCGTGGAGCGCGGAGTATGTGGAGGCGCAGGGGGAGCGATTCCCGCGCGGGAAGATGGTGGCGCTAATGATGAAGAAAGCGATTCCCGATTGGAGCAGCTTCCGCGCGGTGGCGGCGCACGAGACGTTCACAGAGCGGTACGAGCTACGACTGGGCGGCTACCACTTTGTGATGGAGCATGTCGGGGGGCAGCACGAGCCGGATCACTGCATCGTCCATGTCACGCCGGGCAATGTGCTCTTCCTGGGCGATGCCACGTACGGGCGCGGCATGAAGGTAGAGTGGAACCTGCCTGCCCTGGCGGAGACCATGCAAGGATTCCTGGCAACCGGCGCGGCCTGGTTCGTGGAAGGGCATCGCCCACCCGTGCAG
>JACCSL010000284.1 GCA_013812995.1 Ardenticatenales bacterium
CCCTCATACAACTCCACACGTCGCGCCAGATAGCTCTCGTCGTCTGGCACCACGGAGGCGGCGCGGGTGTACCAGCTTAGCGCGCTCTGGAACGCGTGCAGGCTGCGCGCCTGCTTCGCCATCTGGAGACTGTAGGCAAAACTCTTCTCCTGGTCGCCCGCCTGAAAGAAATGATGCGCCAGTTGCCCAGCGATGGTGTCGAGCCGCTCCGCGTAGATCTGCTCCAGCGTGTTCCCGACCCGACGATGGAGCACGCGCCGCCGCAGCAGGTTCAACTCCTCGTAAATCACCTGATGGATCTCGACATGGCTGAAGCCGAGCGTCGCGCCGCCCTCGCCCTCCCGAATCATATCGCGCTCCAGGAGCTCATCCAGACTCTCCAGCAGCCGCTCCTCCGGCTGGTCCACGACGGCGAGCAGGTCAGCGAAGCTGAAGCTCTGTCCCATGACGGCGGCCAGACGAAGCACATCCTGGGTGACGGGGGTCAGACGACCCACACGGCGCAGAACCAGGTCGCGCACGCGCTGCGGGAGTTTAAGCTCGACGAGGGGCGCAAAGTGCCATCGGCCATCGCGCAGGGTGATGATTCCCTCCTCCATCAGCTCCTTGACCACCTCCTCCACGTAGAAGGGATTGCCCCCCGTCCGCTGGTAAATGGCACTGATCCACTCGTCAGGCACCTCCTGCCGCCACATACTCTGGAGGAGCTGGCTCACCCCATCCCGGTCCAGGCGGTTCAGTTCCATGTGCTGGTAGGCCGGGTAGCGGGCCAGCCCACGCAGCAGCTCTTGCAGGGGGTGATCCAGCTCCAGCTCCACATCGCGATAGGTGCCGACAATGAGCAGCCGCATCGAGCTCAGGTTGCGGGCCAGGTAGTGCAGAAGTTGGAGACTGGCCGGGTCGGCCCAGTGCAGATCATCCAGGAAGAGCAGCCAGGGTTCGCCCGTCGTTGCGCGGGCGACAAACTGCGTGAAGCCATGCATGAGACGAAGCCGCTCGTGCTCGGTGTTGAGGGGAACGAGGGGAGGCAGGCTCGGCATGAGGTCGTGAAGTTCGGAGACGAGCGTTGCCACCACGGAGGCGGAGTCCCCCAGCTTGTCGCGCAGATCAAGGAGGGGGGTGCGCTCCAGGTAAGCGCGCCCCACCTCGATAAAGGGCTGGTAGGGCACATTCCCCTCCGACTCGCTAGAGGTGCCAACCAGGACGATTCCATCCTCGATATGGCTAGCCAGCTCCTCCGCGAGGCGCGTTTTGCCCACCCCGGCCTCGCCCGCGATCAGAACCATCTGTCCCTGGCCGACCCGCGCCATCTCCCACAGCTTCGAGAGGCGGCGAAGCTGCCCATCGCGCCCCACGAGGCGCACGCGGCGCTGGGGCGTTGCCAGTTCCACGCTGCCCTCGCCCTGCCCCGCCATTGGCGTGTGCTCCAGCCGCGCCAGCACCTGCGCGACCTGCGTGGCGGTGGCGTAGCGCTGCTCCGGCTCCTTGGTCAGCAGCTTCATGATCAAAAACTCCAGCGAGCGGGAGAGGTCCGGGTTGATCTGGCGGGGCGGCAGGGGCGGCTGGTGGAGATGCTGGTCGAGCACCTGCGCCGGGTCTCCCTCGAAGGGGCGGCGACCGGTGAAAAACTCGTAGAGCATCACCCCGAACGCATAGAGGTCCGTACGACTCTCGACGGGCTCGCCGCGAATCTGCTCCGGGGCGAGGTAGCCGGGATGATGGATCAGCATCGGAATCTCGGTCAGCCGCCGCCCCTGCTCGATCCAGCGCAGGCCGAAGTCGGAGAGCTTCACGGTATCGGCGATGAGGACATTCTCGGGGCGCAGGTTGCCGTGGACGACACCCCGGCTGTGGGCATACTCCAGCGCGTGAAGGATGTGGATGGCGATGTCCAGGATGGGCAGTGCCGCGCCCTGCCCGCCCTCGGCCTCGTCCATGAGTTGGCGGAGCGTTTTCCCATCCACGTACTCCATGACGAGGTAGACGAGCCCCTTCTCCTCATCGCAGTCGTAGAGGGCGACGACGTTCGGGGCATTCAGCCGCGCCATCTGCTGCGCCTGAACCATGAAACGCTCGGTTGCCAACTGGTTATAGGAAGAAGAAAGCACCTTGATCGCCACCGGGCGCTCCAGCCGGGTATCGGTGGCGTGGAGCACGATACCCTTCTCGCTCTCGCCCACCTTGGCCTCGATGCGGTATCGCTCCTTGAGGAGCTGGCCGGGCAGGCGGAGCATCTCGCGGGCCTCCAGCGCGGTCAGCGCGGCCTGGAGCGAGGGGTAGATGGCGAAGAAATCCAGATAGTTCGCCAGCTCAATGACACGCCGCACATGGGAGGAGAGCCCGCACAGCACCAGCGCATCCCCGCCCCAGTGGCGGCGCAGGTCAATGAGCGCGCGCAGCCCCGCGATGCTCAGGCGGGTGGTGCCCTCCATGTCCACCACGAGGTTGGGGCGGGCGGCAGGCACCTCACTGGCGAATTCGGCGAGCTGCTGCTCCAAGTCGGTGACGACCCGCTCGTCCAGGTCGCCCACCAGCCTCAGGATGATGGTCTTGTCATCGGGCAGGCGGCGCAGGCTGCATGGCAGGTTCGGTGCCAGGTCGATCTCAAGGCCCTCGCTGCCAATGAGAATCTCGCAGGTGGGGTCCGCGACCTGCTCGGCCATGTAGGCGACGGTTTCCTCCAGCATCTTGTGGATGTCCTGATCGCTGTTAAGCGGGTCGTGGTGGAAGAGTACGAGCCGCCGCACCCCGGCCTGACGGGCGAAATCCGCCCCGATCATGGGCGAACTGTGGCCCCAATCCTCCTTGAGAAGGGCATCCCGCAGGGTGAACTGGGAATCGAAGATCAGGACATCGGCCCCCGCGAAGAAGCGGATGTAGGGCTGGAGGTGCGCCTCGTCGAGGCGTTTGTACTCGGCGTCGCTCGCGTAGACGCAGACCCCGCCGCCGTGCTCGAACCGATAGGCATAATTCTGGCCGGGATGGGGCAGGCTGATGTTGCTCACATGGATGTTGCCGATGGAGAACTTTTGCCCCTCCGTGAGACGCACGAACTGGATGCTGGCTGCCAGAAAGTCCAGAGAAATGGGGAAAGTCGCGGGCTTCATCTGCATGGCGAGGGTGGGGGCCACATCGTGCACGCTGTAGATGTTGATGCGATTGCCGCGCACGAAGGCGGGCGCAAAAAAGGGAAAGCCCTGGATATGATCCCAGTGGGTATGGCTCAGGAACAGGTGAATGACGCCCTGGCCGCGCCCGCAGGTTCCCGCCATGAGCTCCTGCCCCAGCGCGCGAATCCCGGAGCCCGCATCAACGATAACAATCTGATTATCGACGCGCAACTCGATGCAGGAGGTGTTCCCGCCCACCGTGCTGTTGATGAAGGCAGGCAGCCCATCGACGTAGGCCCGCACCGCCATCGGGTCATCGTGGTTGACCTCTTTGGCTCCCTGCACCGCCGCGATCAATTTCTCGCGAATCGCCTGGGCGGTGAGTGGGGAGGGTATCGAGCCGCGCGTTCCCCAAATTTTGATTTTCATCGCGTGCGCTCCACTTCCTTCTCCAGTCCCAGCCGGATGAAGATCGCGCGCGCCTGCTGCCGCATGATCTCACCCCGACCAGGCTCCTCCTGGGCCTCCGACTCGTACTCCGCCCAGACACGCAGGGTCCGCGCCTGCTCGGCCTCCATCTCTGCCTCCGTAAATAGCTCCAGGCTGCGCTTGAAGCACATCGCTGGCTCTGGTATCGCGCTTCCTGCGATTGGCCTACGCCGCTGCTCGATGGCGATGCGACCTCTCGCCCGCCAGGCTCTGCCGCAATCGTCCTCCACGCCGCTACTCTGGGCCAGCTGTAGCGCCTGCTCCGCGCTGGCCGCTGCCTCTGGAAGTCTATTCTGCCCCAGATAGACCTCAGCCAGGCAGCGATACGCCTCGGCCAGACCGAACCAGTCTTGTTCCGCACTCTTGATGGCCTTCTGCAAGAGTTGTTCTGCCAGCTCAAACTCGCCCAGCTCGACATGGACCTCGCCCAGATTCCCCAGCAAGACCATCTCCAGGTCGCGGTAGCCAATCTGCTGCGCGATGGTGAACGCCTCGCGGTAGAGCTCGGCGGCGGCCTGGTAGTCGCCGCGCTGGCCCGCGCGCACGCCCAGGTTGTTGAGCAGCGCGCCAAGGCCCCGCTGGTCGCCGATGCTCCGGCAAAGCTCCATCGCCTGGTTGGCATAGGTCATGGCCTGTGAATGGCGACCCAGACGGTTTAGAAGGGAGACGAGCAGATTCATGCTCTGGGTCATGATGTTCCATGCTTCGATCTGGCTGCTCAGCGCGAGCGCCTCCTGACCGAGAGGCACGGCTTTTTCGGCCTCGCCCATGAGCATCAGGGTTGTGCCCCGTTGCGCCAGCGCCACCGCCAGCTCTGCCTCCGCCCCGGGCACGGCGCGCGCCACCTGCTCGGCACGATCCAGCGTAGCAAGGGCCGCCAGGTACTCTCCCTGGCGCATCTGGACATAGCCCAGCCCCGTCATGGACCGCGCCTGCGCGAGGTGATCTTCGGTGCGCTCGGCCGCGACCAGCATCGCGCGATAGGCGGTGACCGCCTCCGTATAGTGCGCCTGCTGCATCAGAATCGTGCTCAACCCCTCGTACAACTGGACCCGCTCGCCCTCGTGGCTCTGCGCCTCCGGCAGAAGCGAGAGCGCCTTACGATAATAGCTGATAGCCAGGTCCGGCGCGTAGCACTTCTGGGCACAATGGCCGGCCCGTCCATACCATTCCGCCGCCCGTTCCAGCCTCCCGGCCCGCTCGAAATGCTCGGCGATGAGACCGGCCTCCTCGTCTTTGCGCTCCTGATTGATCTCGATCAGCCACTCGGCGACCTGGGCATGATACTGGCGGCGGAGGCGCAGCAGCACGCTCTCGTAGGCCACCTCGCGCAGAATCGCGTGCTTGAAGCTGTACTCGGCGGTCCCCTCGAAGGTCGAGGGCTCCCGCTCTTCCACCAGTTCGCGACTGCGCAGGGCATCCAGCAGCGTGGGAAGCTGGGGTCGGCCCACCTCGTTCAATACAGAGAGTGCCCGGTCCCAGAAGACGCGCCCCACGACGGACGCCTGCTGAAGGGCTTCCAGTTCGGGTTGGGGCAGCGCGTCGAGGCGTGCCTGTAGGATGCCGGTCAGGGTGGGCGGAACCTGCACTCTGGCAAGCTGTGCGGCATGAACCTCCCACTGCTCCGCCCCCTTGATGATGACGCCATCCTCAATGAGCATCTTGATGAGTTCTTCGATGTAGAAAGGATTACCCTCCGCGCCCCGGAGCACGAGGTCGCCCAGGTCGGGGGGAATCTCTGGAACCCGGTGCAGGATCTCATCGATCATCTGCTGGCTGGCCTCGCGGCTGAGGGCCGATATCTCCAGCTGGGTGTAGAGCAGCGGCGGAAAAGCGGCACCCCAGCCGGGGCGTGTCTCGAAGAAGGTCGGGCGGCCCAGGCCGATGACCAGGAGGGGCAGCGTCTGGCAGAGCTGCACGACGGACTCAATCAGGTCAAGGGAGCCCTCGTCGGCCCAGTGGAGATGATCAAGGAAGAGGAGCACTGGCCCCTCCGCCAGCAGCGTCGCCATAAACGTCGCAAGATAGTGGAAGGCGCGCTCCCGAATCTGCCGGGCGTCGCTCAGGATACCTTTGAGGTGCGGGCTCTCCGCGAAGTCAAGCCCAAGAAGGTGGCCGATGAAGTGCGCCCTCATGCGCGCCTCTTCCTCCTCCATGCGGAGCACCGGGATAATCCCCTGCTCCAACTTGGCGCGCGCGATCACCTGGGGGTCGCTCTCGCGTATCCTGAAGCGGGAGGCGAGCATGTCGCGGATAAGATAGTAGGGCGAGCGCCGCATCTCCTCGCGTGCCTGCGCACTGAAAAAGCGGAGCGAGGGCTCCCGCTCCTCCTTCTGCTCCGCCGCCTGCGAGAGTTGCAGAAGCACATCGTTGATGCGCTGGAGCTTGGCATCGCGCGTCCATTTGCTGAAACGTCCTTGCTCCTCCAGCCAGTGGTTGAACTCATTGAAGAGCCGCGTCTTCCCAATGCCTGCCTCGCCCACCAGCATGAGGACGCGTGCCTCCTGTTTCTGGATAACCGTCTCCAGGGCGGTCTGGAGATAGCGCAGCTCCGCATCGCGCCCCACCAGCGGCGTCTCGACCCCCTCCACCCCGCGCTGAGAATCCTGGAATTCGCGCCGCCGCTCCCGCTTGACCACGTAGACCTGAATCGGTGCAACCTTGCCCTTAACGCTGAGAGGCTCCAGTGCCTGAATCTCGAAGAGGCCGCGCGCATGGCGATAGGTGTCATGGGAAATCAGGATGCCGCCCACCGGGGCGGCGTGCTCCAGGCGGCTAGAGAGGTTGACCGTATCCCCCATTGCCGTGTACTCGCTCCTGGTTCCCACGCGGCCCAGGAGCACTGGACCCGTGTGAATGCCAATTCGCATGGCGAGGGAAACCTGGCGCTCCTGGCGAAAGGTCGCCAGTTGCTCCTGCATCGCGAGCGCCGCGCGAATGGCACGCTCCGGGTCATCCTCGTGCGCGGTGGGGGCTCCAAAGAGCGCCATGACCGCATCACCGATATGCTTGTCGATGATGCCGCCCTGGTTGATAATCGCGTTGTCGAGCCGTCCCCAGAGCGCATTCATCACGCTGTGAACCTCCTCCGCATCCATCGTCTCCGACATGGCGGTAAAGCCGGACACATCCGCAAAGAGCACGGTGATAATCTTGCGCTGCTCGGTGAGCGACTCGGTGGGGAGCGTCTGTAGTTGTTTGCGCAGCGCCGCGATGGTAGGGTCCACAACCTCCGCCCCCAGAATGGCGCGTTGCGCCTCCAGGGTGGCGATTGCCTGCTCCAATTGCTCACGTTCTCTTGACATACAAGGTCCCGTCTGGCTTAACAAATTGAGTACACTTTTGTGCTCAATCATACCATTGCATCAGTGACTTTGAACACTTCCCTTTCCATCCGTTCCAGGACCATCGCAGACTCAGGTGGCGATGGGATACCACATCAGCCGCAGATTCTGATATAATCTTCATCAGGAGCTACGCTCTTTATCCATTACTCCACAGGAGCACGATCACACAACTATCGTCAGCGACCCACGGGTAAAGCCCGTGGGCTTGTTACGACAAGCCCGTGCTGACCATGATCTAAGCTCTTTGAGGGCCACGTTATTCTGGTCAAGACACCCTGGGGTACTTGCCAGCCCCAGGCTCTGTCGCCTAGCGTTAAACAATCCGAGGATCATAGGACAGTGCGCTAGACCGGGTGCCCTCGCCTCAAGCGCCTACCGTTGGTTGAGTGACCTGGAAAGGTCCATGAGAGTGTCCAGTCATGTCACCATCCTCCCCATGCAGGCGCAGCAATGAGCCTGTGTGAAGCGGGAAGAAAAGCCCAAGGGAACGCCAACCCATCTGGCAATACCGGGCAAGGTGAAGGCGAGACGGGTGAACGAAAGTGAACCTCTGGTTGAAGCATCGTTATGACCAGTCGTCGAAACGATGGATGATACGACGATAATAGGGCCACAGTGAACCTGGGTTTGTATTCCCCCAGAGGCGGACACCACGGCCCCGGTGTAGAGGAGGCACCCCCCCCTCGCCGCATCTCCCTCATGCGGAACGTGGAAACCCCGATGGGCTCTGCGGGTACGCCCGCAGTAAGCCAACCGCAAGGAAGGCCGAACGTCTAGCGGGAACAGGAAGGGTCGAGAAGTGA
>JACCSL010000288.1 GCA_013812995.1 Ardenticatenales bacterium
ATACAGTCCACGGTGCTGCCGCGCGCCGTGTCATAACCGCCCATCAACAGCCCGGCCATGCGATTGTGGTGCAGCACATTGCTCCGCACCGTGATCCGACTCGTCGCCCGCCCTGCGTGCTCGCTGGCTAGCTCGATGCCGATGTCAGAGAGCGAGACCATGTTTTGTTCGATGACAATGTCGCGCCCGCCATCCACGTAGATGCCGCCAGCAGAGTACACGTTTCCATAGGATGGATTTCCAAAGGAACTGATGCGCTCCACGCGGTTCCCTATCACCGTTCCCTTGCGTGCCTGGTCATAGGCCGGGTCCGGCGCAATTCCCTCGAAGCCAATCAGGTCGATGCCGATGTTGTCCGCGTCATGGACGTAGTTGTTCACAATCGTGAACCCCTCAACATTCCCGTTCAGCACCAGGGCCTCGCTCGACCCCAGTTTCAAATCGTACAACTCGTTATTCGCAATCACGATCTCATGAATGGACTCCGGTACGTTCGTTCCGTAGACCGCGATGGCGTGCGCGTCGGCTCCCTGCCGTTCAGCGTCAACCAGCGCAGTTGTTTCAATCGCATGAATGCGGTTATCTTTGAGCTGGATGTGATGCGCGCTGCCCTGAACAAAGATAGCAACCGGGGCCACGCTCCGACTCGCGCTCCGGTAGTTTCGTATCTCGAAGCCCTGGACCACGACATAGCTCTGATCTTCGATGCGAATAGCAGCGCTGTTGCTCTCGTTCAGGCTAATGGCTGTGCCATCCAGAATCGGCGTCTCGCCCTCGTAGTTGCGGAACGTGACAAAGCCGCCCGCCGCCGAGCCAGACACATGAATCGTGACCTGCTCCGGATAACTGCCGCCACGCACATAGACGGTGCTGCCCGCTCCCGCCGTATCGGCCGCCTTCTGGATGGTGCGCCAGGGCTGCGCCAGCGTCCCCGGACCGTTGTCATTCCCGGTGGTTGCCACGTAGTAGGCGGGTGCTTGCCCGGTCGGCGGAGGCAACACCGCCTGGCCCTTGAGAGTAACCAGCAAAAAGAGCAGAGCCATTCCCAGCCCCAGCAGAACGCGCAGGAGCTTCATGCTTGTGAAACCGCCTTGGCCAGCGCGCTGCGCCAGCCTGTGAGCATCACGAGGGTGAAGATACCCGCGACAATGGCGAACGAGTAATGGGGAAGGCGACCCACGATGGCAGTGCGGATGAGCAGCGCCAGGGGGAAGGCAAAGAGCCAGCTCTTGGCCGCTCGCTTAGCCGCGCTCCTGACGTCATCCGTGGCCTCGGCCCCGAACGCACCAGTGAACGGCGCGACGAGAAACCAGGCCACCATGAAGGGCAACGCGGTGGCCGTGAGATCGTCCAGCGCATTGCCCATCGAGTGGGCGCGGCGACCCAGCGCCGCAAAGGCCAGGAACGTGACCACATCGCCTACCGCCAGGGGCAGACGATGCTTGTGGGTGAAGGTGGGATTGAGCATCAAAAACCTCGTTTCGCATCATAAAACGTAAAAGGTAATGCGTAAAACGTAAAACGTAAACGTAAAAAGGTTCGCAGAATTGAGCAACTTTGGCTAGTATAGCTCCCTACTTACGTTTCACGTTTTACGTTTTAAAGAACTGACCTATCTGGAGGATTCCCTATGACCCCCATCATACTCCTGACGAACGATGATGGCATATGTTCGCCCGGTCTGAAAGCGGCGGCGGCGGTGGTGGCGCAGTAAGAGAAGCTGTGCCTGCCCCGAGCGCGATGACCTGTAACGTAGACGGTGCTGCCTGGGAGGTGAGCCGCGCGAAATAAACAGTGGTGTCCTCGGGCGGAAGCACTGGCGTCAGGGTGAAAGGCGGGGCCATCTCCGGCAGGCCATCAAAGATGACCGCCAGCGCGCCGCCGATCAGCAGCGCGGCCTTGACCAGACCCGCCAAGGCGCGCAATAAGTGCTTGTCGCGCGCGGGAGCCAGCGCCGCCCCCAACCAGAGTTGGGGACCGACCAATAACCCCATCGCCAGCCAGACAATCTGCCCATGCAGCTTGACGCGCAACTCATCCACCCCCACTACGCCGCCGTCGATGGCCTGCTGTTGAACCAGCGCCTCGTGCACGCGCTCGCAGTGCTGCCCTGCCTCATCACACCACGCGGCCACGGTTCGTTCATCGATCTCCAACACTCTGACAATCGCCGGAATCGGACAGCCCTAGCCCCCCAACCCCACCACCTGGCTAATGAAGGTCGCATCGTACTGTTTCCGATAGAACGCGGTCCCGTGCCTGCTCACAAAGCTCTTCTTACATTCAGGACAGATGTACTCCTACTTCGCTCGACTGTGGATGCCGATCCGATAGCCCACTTGCCCGCGTGTCGGGCAATTTGGATTGGGACAAAATACTTCTTGGGGGTTCATGAGTCACACTGAGATTGATTTGGCTTCGCAGCCATCAGTCTCTCTCATAGGCCTCTTTTCGCAAATTTTCCTCTACTCCATACGTGTTTGGGATTCTACCCTTTGTGCTCTGCTAGTGTTAAACTCTCTTCTCTACACCCTTCTCCCTTCCAGAGAACTTTTTGAGGAACTGATGAGACTTAGACTTCACTCTTTCCGGCTCACGAGTGGCCACTTTGCGGCTTGCTTGGTGCTTCTACTACTGAGCGTAGGGGTTATGGGCTGCCAGGGACTGGGCGCAGCCACCCCCACCCCGGTTCCCGCACCGCCAGAGACGCTGGTTTTCTATTACTGGGAAGATTACCTGCCCCAGGACATCCTGGATGCCTTCGAGCAGGAATATGGCATCAAGGTGGAGTACATCTCCTATGCCACCTCGGAGGAGGCCGTCGAAAAGATACGGGCAGAGGCGGGGTATGATGTGGTGGCTATCGAGAATTTCAAGATTCCCACCCTGATCGCAGAGAAAAAATTGGCCCCTATCGCCTATGCCAATGTGCCGAACTTCAGGAATATCTCGGCCAGCTTTCGCGACCTGAGCCATGATCCGGGCAACCAGTACTCGGTTCCCTTCAACTGGGGAATCACGGGCATTGTTGTGCGAACGGACCTGCTGGAAGAGCCCATCACGCGCTGGGCTGATCTGTGGGATCCGCGCTACCAGGGCCGCGTGGGGATCTGGCCGTTGCACCGGGACATGCTTGGCATGGCGCTGAAAACGCTGGGCTATTCCGTGAACAGCGAGAATCCCGCCGAGGTCGAGGAGGCGCTGACCTACCTGCTGGAGCTGCGAAAAAACGCTTTTTTGATCGATCTGGAGCTGCCCCACGCCGCGAGCTACCTGCTGGACGGGGAGGCCGTTGCCGTCTACGGGTGGGCCTATGACTATCAGGAGGCACGCGTCGGGAACGAGGATGTCTCCTTTGTGATTCCAGAAGAGGGTACTTTGTTATGGGGCGAGGGACTCGTGATTCCCGCCCATAGCCCCAACAAGCAGGCCGCCGAACTATTCATCGACTTCCTCCTGCGCCCCGAGATTAGCGCACAGCTGGTCAACGAGGTTTCCATCGCCAACGCCAACGAAGCCGCGCGCCCGTTCATCGACCCCGAAATCTTGAGCGATAGGTCCATCTTTCCGCCGGAAGAGGTCCTGCAAAACGCTGAGAGCCTCTTACCTCTCAGCCCGGAAGCCCAGGCGCTCTACACCAATGCTTGGCAGCGCTTCCTCGTGGGCGCGCCAGCGCCCGAGGAGGAATAGGCTCGCCCTACAACTCTATTTGCGAGCCTAACTCCACCACGCGATCCGGGGGCAAGTAGAGGGGATAGGATGCCCAGAACATTGGGGTTTACCGCCAGCCGTACTCCGCGTGGAACGACTCGCGAAAGACGTAGAGGGGGCTTGCCGATGTCGCCATAAAGGGGGAACTGCCCCAGCGGACCTCCAAGCCGGCGCTAGTCCAGC
>JACCSL010000298.1 GCA_013812995.1 Ardenticatenales bacterium
GCACAAACTGGTCGTTCATTTTGGCTTCATCAATCGCTCCAAGGACATTGAGGCGCTCTTCCATGCGCACGATGGCTTGCTGCGCGCCGGGCAGCCCGTGCGGCTTCTCATGCTGGGCGACCCCCTGGGCGCGAGCGACCCCTCGAACCGGGCGTTTCTGGAAGAGGTCCACGCGCGGGCCGCGGAACTGAAACTGGCCGAGCCCTGGCTCCAGTGGACCGGCGATCTGTCCGAGGACGAGATCATCAAGGGACTCCTGGCCGCCGATCTGGTGGTGCTGCCCTACCGTGATGGCGCGAGTCTACGCCGGACGACCTTGATTACGCCTCTGGCTCTGGGCCGCCCCGTGCTTACCACCGAGCCGACCACACCCATCCCATTTTTTGAGGATGGTCACAACATCGCACTGGCGCGCCGCGAGAATGGCGCAGAGCTGGCGCGCCGCATGGCCCTGCTTCTGCGCTATGAGCCAACGCTGCAACGTCTGGAGCGAGGCGCGCAGGCATTGGCCCCACAGTTCAACTGGGAAGGCGTCGTCCAGCAGCATCTCAATGTCTATACCACCCTACGCCGCCAGTGAGCCCATGAATCTATTTATCATTACTATCCTCCCACTATCAACTTCTCTGGAGCATGCGCCGCCGCCGGTCCAGGCTATTCCGCACTTTTTGGCCGCCGGCCATCGTGTTTACCTGGCAGCACCCCTGGCGGGCCAGGCAGAAGAGATTCGCGAGGCCCTAGGAGTGGGGGGCGTGTTGCCTCTCCACCGGGTTGCTCCTTCAGCCCTGCTCCCGCTGCTGCTCAACGGGTATCGCGTGGGCTACTGGGCACGGCGCTGGCGACCAGAGATTTACCTCTCCGTAGGTCCACGGAGCGCGCTGCTTGCCAATGGGGGGCGCGGAGCCGCCGACGGCGATGGTATTTCGGTGCAGGTGCTTTCCTCCCTCCAGCCGGAGTCCACTCATTGGGTGGGCCAACTTCTGGAGCGTCGGGCGATTCAGGAGGCTGACCGGCTCCTCACCTACGAGGCGGCGGTGGCGGGGGATGTTGTGGGACACTATGGGGCGCGGGGCGGCGATGTGACGGTGCTCCCTGACAAGCAGCCACGGCACTTTGTCTCTCTCTGCGAGCAATTCCTTGCAGAACCCCCTGGTTTTAACTAGAGTTATTCGAGCAGCCCACCACCCCACGGAGCGCGACACACAGTGCCATGAGACTGATCACGATTCTTTCCCTGCTTCCCGGTCCTGTCCTGCGTGCCCTGGTGCCCCATGTTCGCCTCGCAGATATTCGACACAGTATTGAGAGCCTCATCGTGGAGGCGTGGCTTCACGAGCCCACGGAGAATCGGACGATTCTGGTCGTGGGCAGCGACCCCCTGTTGCACCTGCCGCTGACACGCAATGGTGCCACGCTGGTTGGCCTCGCCACAGAGCCGAAGATCGTCGAAGATGCGCACCGTCTGGCGCGGCGCATGGGCGTGGCGGACCGGGTGCATTTCCATGTCTCGGACCTCATGCATCTGCCCTTTCCAGCGGCCTACTTCGATGCGGTTCTCTGCGGCTCGGCCCTGGCGCGATCCACCGATGAGTTGTTCATCCTGCGCGAGATGGTTCGCGTGCTCAAAAGCGGCGGCGTGCTTGGGCTGACGCTGCCCAGTTTCGAGGCAGCGGGCCTTTTGAGCCGCTATCTGCCCAAGAGCTGGCTTGTGGATGACCTGCGCCGTGAGGTGGTCAGCGCTTCCGGGGGGCCTGTGCCCCAGGGGAGTATCGCCAGCTGCGTCCAGCAGTTCATGCGAGATCGTGAGCAACTGCGCCGGATGTATCGTTTTTCCCAGATGAGCACCCGTCTCGATCTGCTCGGGCTGGAGATCGCCGATCATGGTCCCTATCTGACGCGTATCGGGGCACTGGCCTATGAGGCGTTCCACACGCTTCGCGCGCTGGACCGTCGCCGGGGGCTGGGGCGCGGGCTCTACGCGTTCAGCTCCCTGCTGCTACTTGGCCCGGTGATTCTGATGGATGCCACCTCTCAGGAGGCGGCGGGCTATGGCTTGCGGCTGGCAGCCATCAAGCGGAGCGACCACGGCAATGCGCCGAAATACGAGGGGGAAGGGGGCGGTCTGCAAATCGAGTGGCAGACCCCCGAGCGCCAGCAGACCCCCGCACGAGTGCTGCCGTAGCTATTTTGTAGGGTCAAACCAAAGGCACCGCCAGTCGAGGCGGTGTCTTTGTCTTTAGCAGGGTCTCTACTATAATGCCCGCCGCTTACCTGCTGCCGCTAGCGGGGAGCTATTTGGTACAACTTGAACGAGAGGAATTCGATCCGATGCGTCGTTATCTACCTGTAGGACTTTTGCTGCTGGCGTTTGTTGTCATAACATTTGCCCAGTATCAGACGAGCGTGACTGCTCAACAGAGTCAACCGCTATACATTCCTGTTACTTTGATGCAGCCCACCCATACCCCCGTAGCGACTTTGGTCCCCACCGTGACAGCCAGCCCCACATCCGGGGCAGTGACGGGAACGGGCGTCTACAAGCTGCTCCGGGCACCCTCCTACTCTAGCTATGGGGGAACCAAACTGTATGGGTTCCTTTACTTTGCCAGTGGTATGCCTAATACATTTGGTGGGGTGGATGGCTATCGCCCCGTGGTCTGCTTTGATGGGACGGGCTGTCTTGGCCAGGGCAACCCCGTCGATAACTCAGGGTACTACGAGTTCTCGATCAATGGTCCGCCCGCGAAGCCGATTACGGCGACAGGGTATGTGTTCATCGTGAATGGCAATCCTGCCGTCCGCGTTTCCAACAATGCGCCCATCGATACTCGCAACGGAACCTGTTTCCGCGTGGACTTCATCGAATGCGCCCAGGGTGATATGTCATCGCAATGCACCATCACGGACCAAGTTGCCGGTGAAGAAAGCCAGTTCCAGCTTCGTGTTTCTTCCCCCGATGCACCTCTTGCCTGCCCTTGACGATTGACCACGAAACGTGCCGCGCTGATTTCAGCGCGGCACGTTTTTTGACTATTGGGTGATGTACTTCTTTACCAGGCTACGCGACTTCCTGCTAGAGCTGCCCCGGCCGCTCTGGGGCATCTTGCTGCTCTATGTCGCTCTCGCCACGCTCTACGC
>JACCSL010000314.1 GCA_013812995.1 Ardenticatenales bacterium
GCCTGGACGCGCCGCTTTTCGCCATCGGGATGCCCCGCCACTTCATTGTGCGCTTCGGCGACGAGGAGGAGGGAATCTTCATCGACCCATTCAATCAGGGCTCGCTGATGACCCGCGAGGATTGCCAGCGCTGGCTGGCCCAGCAGAGCATCGACTGGCGCGAGGAGTATCTGCGCCCGGTCTCCGACTATGAACTTGTCGAGCGAATGCTGCGCAATCTGGTCAACGCCTATGCCATGGAGCGCAACGAGCAGGCCGTGATGCAGACGGTGAAGTACCTGGAGATATGGACCGATTTCCCGCTAGGCGGCTAAACGGCTCTCTATTCGTTGCGCAACTGCTCGATCCACGCTTCAAGGTCCGCCTGCGCCAGGGGGCCAATGTGAACCCCACGCACCGTGCCATCCTTGCCGATGAAAAAGGTCTCTGGCACGCCCTTGATCCGATAGTCATTGGCGATGCGGCTACCCAGGTCCGGCCCGTTGGGATAGGTGATGCCATACTGCTCCAGGTAGGCGCGCGCTTTGTCCTCTGTGTCGATATAGTCGATGCCCAGGAAAACGATCTCGTCCTGGTAGCGCTGGTAGCTGCTCTCTAGTAGCCGCATTTCCTTGTCACACTCGCGGCACCAGGACGCCCAGAAGTTGAGGATGACCGGCTGACCTCGCAACTCGCTCAGCGTGACAGGCTCGCCCGCGAAGGATTGCAGGGTAAAATCAGGGGCCGGGCCATCCACCAGTTGGCCGCGCCCGCGCGCCATCAGGCCGTAGGCCAGCAGCCCCAGCACAGAGAGAACGACAACGAGGGCGGGGAGCATCCACCAGGGGCGCTGGGTGCCAAGGGTAGGGCGGTCAATCGTCTGAGTTGTCATCAATCATCCAATCGTTCCAGGGCGCGATCTAGCTGGGCGTGGTACGCATCAGCCGAGGGGTCCGAGCCAATAGGGTGTGTAGCGCGCGCCGGGGTGGGACGACCGCGCAGCCAGAGGAAAAGAGCCATCGCCGCGCCACCCAGCGCAATAAAGGGAATGACCCAGGCCGTCAGATGGAATCCCTCCGTGCTGGGCTTCCCTAGAACCTGGGGGCCGTACTGCTCCACAAAGTGCGCCTTGATCTGCTCCGGGCTCTCACCCGCCGCCAGTCGCTCCGCGATAATCTGACGCATGTCCGCGCAAACTTCTAGCGCGCAGACGTCCACCGTCTGCCCGGTGCAGAGAGGGCAGTACAGGTCACCCGCCACATCATTCACGGTTGGGGTATCGGAGGGCTCCTGCGCGTAGGTTGGCGTAGGAAGCCCAAACCAAAGCGCACTCAAGAGTAGAAGGGTAAGGAAAAGATGGGGTTGTCGGAAGTCATTCATGGGTCGCAATTATAGTTTGCCCGTAGAGCGTGTCAAAGGGGAATTTCAGATGGACAACCTCGTTTTCATCAAACTGGGCGGCTCGCTCATCACCGACAAGCAGCAGCGCTACCATGCGCGTGCGGAGACGATCCAGCGCCTGGCGATGGAAATTGCCCGCGCCCGCGCCGCCGACCCATCGTTGCGCATCCTCCTGGGTCATGGCAGCGGCTCCTTCGGCCATGTGGCGGCCAAGGAGAGCGGGTACGATCCAAAAGCGGGCCATCCCTCGCCGCTGGCCTTTGCCCAGGTCGGCGCGGCGGCCAGCGCCCTCAATCACCTCGTCCGCGCGGCCCTGCTAGAGGCGGGTGTCCCTGCCCTCTCCCTGCCCCCCAGCGCCTCCGCGCGGCTGGAGCAGGGGCGGGTCATCGAGATGGCCTTGCATCCCTTTGCCTCCCTGCTGGAGCAGGGCATCGTGCCGCTGGTCTATGGCGATGTTGCGCTCCACGAGGATGGCATTGGGGGAGCCATTGCCAGCACTGAGGCTGTCTTTCGCTACCTTGCGTCAGCCCTGCGGCCCCAGCGCCTGCTGCTGCTTGGCATTGTCGAGGGCGTTCTGGAGCGCGCCCCCACTCACCGCGACCCCGCTCCCTCTTTGCTGCACGAGATTGGCCCCAGCAACTGGGAGCGCGTCCGTGCGGGGCTCGGTGGCTCTCACGGCACGGATGTCACCGGGGGAATGGTCGCCAAAGTTGCTGAAACACTCGCTCTGGTCCAGACTGTGCCAACCCTTCAGGCCCGCATCGTCAGCGGCGAACAGGCTGGTCTACTGGAACAATTGCTGCTTGAGCCCTCCCTGGAAGCTGGAACTCTGATTCATAATGGCTGAGAGTTTTAACTCGTTTGGTTCACTACGAGCCCATAGGTATAATCTCACTCTTGGTTATCTGACCTGATTCACCCTAAACTGCCTCGGCGGGAGTGCTGTTGTATGCCAGATATTCTGTCCTTTCTTACCTCAGGCGGCATCACGCTGCTTTCCTTTGTCGCCGTGCTTGGGCTGCTCGTCTTCGTCCACGAGTTGGGCCACTTTGTTGTCGCAAAATGGGCGGGCATTCGTGTGGAGGAGTTTGGCTTCGGCTACCCGCCTCGCATGGTGACGCTCTTCAAGAAGGGCGAAACGGAATATACCCTCAACTGGCTGCCGCTGGGTGGCTTCGTTCGGATGGTGGGGGAAAATGGGGAGAACTACGATGATCCCCGCAGCTTTGCCTCCAAAAGCAAGCTGTGGCGGGCGGCGGTCCTCGTCGCTGGCTCGACGATGAACCTCATTCTGCCCATCTTTCTCTTTTCGCTCGTCGCGATGATCGGTATTCCAGATGGCGACCCCACCGGGCGTGTGGAGGTCGTTGGCATCGAGCCCAACTCTCCTGCTGCGGAGGCGGGGCTTCGCTCCGGCGACGAGATTCTCTTTGTAGGCTCCCAGCGGGTTATGAACGTTGGTCAGCTACAGAGCCTCGTCCAGCGCTTCGAGGATCGCGATGTCATCATCGATGTGGATCGCGATGGGCAACCAATGGAATTTACCCTGACCCCGCGCAAACTTGACGAGAGCCCACAGATCAAGATCGGTGTCGCCATCGTGGATCAGCGCGAGATTGTTCGCTACAATCCCTTCCAAGCCATTGCCTTTGGGGTCCAGCGCACCGCCTCCCTCTTCGTGATGATGGTACAGGGCTTTGTGACTATTATCGGCGGCCTCTTCGCTGGTACCGGGGAGAGCGCGGCGCTGACTGGCCCACTTGGCATCATGCAGGCCACCGGCGAGATCGCGAAGACGGAGACCATAACGTACGGTGCCTGAAGCCGTCCGTCCGGACCGGGAACGGGCCCGGGCTTGACG
>JACCSL010000327.1 GCA_013812995.1 Ardenticatenales bacterium
GCGTAGAGCAGCATCGCGAGCGCGAGCATCGACGGGGCCGCGCCAAGCGGCGTGATGCGCTCGGTGATCTCGCCGAGGAAGGCCAGCGGTAAGTCTGGATGCTCCGCCAGCAGGTGAATCCCGCTCGTCAGCCGCGGGTTGCACTCCAGCGCGTAGAGAGCTCCCTGCGGTGTCTCGATGAAGTCGAAGGCGATCTGACCTGTGAATCCCTCCTGCGCCACGAAGGCTTCGACCCATGCGGCAGAGGCCGGGTGATCGATGGCGCGAAAGCGAATCGTTGCGCCCTGCCCGGCGCTGAACTCCGTGGGGTAGGCCGCGTGGGCCACGATGCGTCCCTGGTGGGCGATGCTGTAGGTGCAAATCTGCCGCCCGGCCACGAAGTGCTGCGTAATCCAGGGCTGCTGCGGCGTGGGGCGAAGCGTCAGTGCATCGGCAGGGCGCGGGCAAAGCATCGTTTTGGCCGCGAAGCGCGAGTAGACCGGCTTGAACACGATTTCTTGTCCCTCGTCAAGACAGTGCCGCAGCGCGGCCTGGCTGGTTAGCAGAGTCGTCGGGGGAACCAGCAGCCCGTACTCGGCGGCGCGCTGTGCAAAGAGCCACTTGTTGTGGAGCGGGCGGAGTCGCTCGATGGGCTCCGCGAAGACGCGACAATGCGGCGATAGCAGCGCGTGGCCCTGCGCGACGTAGAAAATCTCCTCGCAGGTCGGAACCAGCAGGTCGATCTTCTCGCGCTCGACAATCTCTCGCAGCGCGTAGAGGTAGGCAGCAGTGGCCTGGGCGGGCGGCGGAACCCGATAATTCCGGGCGATGGCGCGCGACGGACGGCTGAGATGATACCTCACGCTCTCCGCCATGACGACCCGATGGCCCGCGCGGTGAAAGAGCCGCGCCAACTCCAGGGTGGCCGGCGCGCGCCCGCCTGTCAGCAAGACACATTTCACTGCAACCACAAAGCCATCCCTCTCAAGCGTCGGTTATCAAGATAATAGGAACGGGGCTTCGAGCGAGTTGACGACGACTATGAGCGCCCTTTATCATGAAGGTCCATTCACCCCAGTTTTGGAGGCCCTTATGGCAACTCAGCTTCCCGGATGGAAAGACAAGGTGCTCTTTACCCCCGGCCCTCTCACTACGAGCCGGGCTGTCAAGCAGGCCATGCTACGAGACCTGGGGTCTCGGGACTTTGAGTTTATCGAGGCCGTGCGCGACATCCGCCAGCGGCTGGTCGAGCTGGGCGGAGTCAGCGCAGAAGAGTACACCGCGATCCTCATGCAGGGAAGTGGCACCTTCGCCATCGAATCCGTTCTATCCTCGACCCTGCCGCCCGATGGCAAGTTGCTGACCATCGTCAACGGGGCCTATGGTCGCCGTATCGTCGAGATTGCCTCGGTGCTGAAGATCGACATGGCGGTGCTGACCTACCCCGAGGATAGCGTTCCTGACCTTCAGGAGATCGAGGCATGTCTGACGGCTGATCGCGCGGTTACCCATGTCGCCGTGGTCCACTGTGAGACAACGACAGGCATTATCAATCCCATTGCCGAGATTGGAGCGCTCGCCAAACGTTTTGGTCGCCATTACTTTGTGGATGCGATGAGCAGCTTCGGCGCGGTCCCGTTGAACTTGGCAGAGTGCGGCATTGATTACCTGGTTTCCTCCGCGAACAAGTGTATCGAGGGGGTGCCAGGCTTTGGCTTCGTCCTGGCGTGGCGGCCCGCGCTGCTAGGGACCGAGGGCTACGCGCGGAGCGTTAGCCTGAACCTCCTGGCGCAGTGGGTGGGGCTGGAACGCGACGGGCAGTTTCGTTTCACCCCTCCGACCCATGCCCTCCTGGCCTTCCATCAGGCCCTGTTGGAACTGGAGATAGAAGGGGGCGTGGAAGGGCGCGCCGCTCGCTATCAGGCGAACCACGAAACGCTCCTCGCGGGAATGCGCACGCTGGGCTTCGAGTGCTACCTGAGCCCCGAGCAGCGCGGCTACATCATCACCTCCTTCCGCTACCCCACGCATCCCAACTTCATCTTCGAGACCTTCTACCAACATCTCAACCGCCGGGGGTATGTTATCTACCCTGGCAAAGTCAGCAGCGTGGATTGTTTTCGGATTGGTCACATTGGCCGCGTCTTCGAGTCCGATATCATGGACCTATTGGCGGCGATTCGCGAGACATTGGCCGAGATGGAAATTTCTCTTTCCCCCACCCCCACGGAGAATCTTTCATGACATTCGCGTACCAACGCAGCTATCGTGGCCCCTTGAAGGCCGTTATTTTCGACTGGGCAGGGACCGTTGTGGACTATGGCTCCCAGGCTCCCGTCTCCGTCTTCATCAAGCTCTATGAGAGTCGGGGCGTCCCAATCACCCTGGCAGAGGCGCGCGGGCCGATGGGGACTCACAAGAAGGTTCACATCCGGCAAGTGTCGCAGCTCCCCTCCGTCGTCGAGCGTTGGGAGGCCGTCCATCAGCGTCCCCCCAACGAGGAGGACGTGGAAGCGATGTTTCAGGAGGCCATCAAGCTACAGGTTGCCTGCCTCCCGGATTACGCCGACCCAATCCCCGGTGCCCTGGAAACGGTCGCGGAGTGCCGTCGCCGGGGCATGAAGATTGGCTCCACCACGGGCTACACCCGCGAGATGACCGAGGTGCTTCAGGTAGAGGCCAAAAAACGGGGCTATGAGCCGGACTCTACGGTCTGCGCCTCGGATGTGCCCGAGGCGCGGCCTGCGCCCTGGATGAGCCTCCTGAGCGCGCAGCAGATGGGGGTCTATCCGCTGGAGGCTATCGTCAAAGTGGACGATACCATCCCTGGCATTGATGAGGGGCTCAACGCGGGGATGTGGACCGTTGCCCTGGCCAAAAGTGGCAACGAGCTCGGCCTGAACGAGCAGGAGATCGCGGCGCTGGCACCGGAGGAGCTTCAGTCCCGCCTCACGCGAGCCTATGCAAGAATGAACCAGGCTGGGGCCCATTATGTCATTGATGGAATATGGGAGCTACCACGCATTCTGGATGCGATCAACGAGCGGCTGGCGCGGGGCGAGCGCCCCTGAGGGAAAGGAGCGGCCTATGATGGAAGGTGAAGATAAGGCATTATCGCATCTGCGCTCCGAGGGAGACCTGAATCTCTCACCCCGACGCGCGACCTGGACCGAGCAAAACCTGGACCCCGAAACGCAACAATGGCTGGCGGAGGACGCCCGCTATTTTCTGCACCAATCCCTCTCGACACCCTGCCTGAATGTATTGCAGGGTTGCCAGGGAAGTTACATCGAGGATCTACAGGGTAACCGCCTGCTGGATTTTCATGGAAACAATGTGCATCAGGTTGGCTTTGGACATCCGAGAGTCATTGAGGCCATCATCGCCCAACTCCACAGCCTCTCTTTCTGCACGCGGCGCTACACCAATCTCCCCGCCATTCAGCTGGCGAAGAAATTGGCAGAGCTGGCTCCTGGGAATCTGAACAAGGTCCTCTTCGCTCCGGGGGGGAGCAGCGCGATTGGGATGGCCCTGAAACTTGCTCGGATGGCGACCGGCCGCTTCAAGACGCTCTCCTTCTGGGATTCCTTCCACGGTGCCTCGCTGGATGCCATCTCCATCGGCGGAGAAGCTATC
Source organism: Ardenticatenales bacterium (assembly GCA_013812995.1). Classification (GTDB taxonomy): domain Bacteria; phylum Chloroflexota; class Anaerolineae; order Ardenticatenales; family Ardenticatenaceae; genus JACCSL01. The sequence goes on from JACCSL010000327.1 coordinate 3,616, forward strand.
TTCCGCAAAGGGATCGGCCCCCTGCTGCCCGGTACCGAGCACGTCCCGCCCCCCGACCCCCAGCACTGCCTCTGGGACTGTGGCGGGGTATGCGATCTACGCTGCGCACGGTACGTGGAATATGTGCTGGAGAAGGAAGGAGACGTGGCAGCCGTCATCGCCGAGACGGTTCGTAGCACCCCTTACATCCCCCCGCCTGGCTACTGGGAAACAGTCCGCGCCGCCTGTGACAGACACGGTGCGCTCCTGATCCTGGACGAGATACCTCATTGTCTGGGGCGAACGGGGAAAATGTTCAGCTGCCAACACTATGATGTCGTGCCTGATATGCTCGTCATTGGCAAGGGGCTGGGCGGAGGCATCTTCCCGCTGGCAGCCCTTATCGCCCGCGAGACGCTTGATGTGGCAGCGGATCGCGCGCTGGGCCATTACACGCACGAGAAGAACCCCGTGGCCTGTGCGGCGGGGCTGGCGACGATTGAGATCCTGGAAGAGGAGGGGCTTATCGAGCACGCGCGTGAGATGGGCGAGTATGCCCTGGAGCAACTGCGTGCCCGGCTGGCTGGCTCTCGCCTGGTGGGAGACATTCGGGGGCTTGGGCTCCTGATGGGAATCGAACTCTCGGATGGCGCAAGCGGCACACGCGCGACCGATGCGGCTGAAGCGGTCATGTACCGGGCCCTGGCGCGGGGTCTGAACTTCAAGGTAACGATGGGTAATATCATCACCCTGACCCCACCCCTGACCATCACACGGGAAGAAATGGATGAGGCGCTGGCAATCCTTGTTCGTTGTCTGGCTGAGGTAGAGGCAGAAACAGAGGGAGCTTGAGGTAGTAATGCGGGGTATTCCTGCATGATCGCCAGACGAGTGAAACGAGTCGCGTGTGGTCGGGCCATGCCCGGAGTGCGCGACTCTCGGCCGATGCGCTATCTTCCGCTTCTAACAAGGTAGACAGGCCCCTGGTGAGCCGTGCGCCTCAATGGTACAATTCAGGGCAATCACACGGAGGAATGCTGTCAGCGACCCACGGCTAGCCAACAGTAGGCGCTTTAGGCGAAGCCGTGGGCTTGCGAAGGGGGAATTGACCACTCGCCCCCAAGCGAGACAAAACCGCTGACTAGACGGTTCGTAACTAGCGACCTGGGCGTGGTAGCCCAGCGGATATTGCGGGTACGCCTACACCTAGCCTGCTTTCCCTCCGGTCGTGAGTGTCGAAGGTGTGTAATAGCGGTCGCAAGACTAGAGAGAAGTAATTCTCATGCAATACGTACCTGTCGTCAGCAGTATTGGGAAGCCGCTCATGCCGTGCCATGCGGCGCGTGCCAGGCAGTTGGTGAAGCAGGGACGCGCCATGCGACGGTTCAACAAGGGTATCTTCTTCATCCAACTGGTAGATCGGGCGGATGGCGCGGTGCAACCCATCGCGGTCGGGGTAGACCCTGGTTCTAAGCGCGAAGGGGTCACCGTCAAGAGCGAATTCCATACCTACCTCAACGTTCAGGCAGAGGCGGTGGACTGGGTAAGCAAACATGTCGAGGTGCGTAAAATCCTTCGTCGGGGGCGGCGTGGCCGCAAAACGCCTTATCGCAAGAATCGTAAGAATCGGGCGCGCGGCGGTATTCCACCCGGCACGAAGGCGAGATGGCAACTGAAACTGCGTGTGCTCCAGTGGCTCGCGGCACTTTACCCGATTTCCCTTGTGGTGGTGGAGGATATAGCCGCCGTCACGAAGGCGGTGGGTTCCCTCTGGGTACGACGCTGGAATCAGAGTTTCAGCCCGCTCGAAGTCGGTAAGGCGTGGTTCTATGGTGAGGTGGCGAAGATGGCAGAGCTATGGACCTTCACGGGACACCAGACTGCCGAAATGCGGCACGCGATGGGCCTCACCAAGTCCAAACAGAAGCTCTCCACGGTGTGGGAAGCGCATTGTGTGGATAGTTTCGTCCTTGCCAACATTGTTATCGGGGGGCATGTGGAGCCAGACAACAAAGAGATGCTGATTCTCGTCCCGCTCCAGCTTCACAGACGTGCCTTACACCGCGCCAATCCGCAGAAGGGTGGCGTGCGCCCGCCCTATGGTGGTACGAAGTCAATGGGCTTCAAACGTGGCAGTTGGGTCAAACATCCCCAGTGGGGCGTATGCTATGTAGGAGGGACATCGAAGGGCAGAATCAGCCTGCACTCCCTCACCACGGGCAAGCGCCTGACGCAGAGTGCAAAACCTGAAGCCTGTCAGTTTCTATGTTACGCCAGTTGGCGCGTCTTTCATACCTAAGCTAGAGCGGCAAATCATTGTCTGGCCTTGCCCCCCCTTTCCTCCCACGCTTAGAAAGCGTGGGTTTCCAGGAGCTAACGTCTATGACAATCAAGGTTACAATCATCGGCCTGGATCCGCTGGGTCAATCCATTGGCCTGGCCCTGAAAAGCGGCGCACCCACGATGACAGTCATTGCGCATGACCGGGAGCACAGCCGCGCGGGAGAAGCCGTGAAGCTGGGCGCGGCGGATAGCGCGGAGTGGAACCTGCTCGCCGCCATCGACGGCACCGACCTGGTTTTTCTCAATGAGCCGATCTACCATATCAAGGAGACGCTGGAACTGCTGGGGCGCGAGCTGCGCAAAGACGCGGTCATCACCGATACCTCCAGCGTGAAACAGCATATTCTTGCCTGGGCCGCCGAGTTGCCGCCGACGGTACATTTTGTAGGAAGCACGCCGCTGGTGAATGCGCGCAAGCCCAGTGCGACCCTCTTTCAGAAGCAGCGCTACGCGGTATTGCCTCTTCCCCAGACCCCGGAAGCCGCCGTGCGGCTCGTCACCAACGCCATCGAGCTGATGGGGGCCGAGCTTCTCTTCATGGAGCCAGCGGAGCACGACGCGCTGATGGCCTCGGTGCTACACCTCCCCGCTGTGATGAGTGCTGCGCTGCTGCAACTCACCACGCGCAGTAACTCCTGGCGCGAGATGGCCGCTTTGGCTGGCCCCGCCTACGCGCGCATGAGTGCCTTGCCCGCCACCTCCCCTCAGAATATGGCAACGCAGCTCCGCTACAATCGGGAGCCGCTTCTGCACTGGCTGGGAGCCCTGCGGGAAGAACTCGGTGCGTTGGAAACGTTGCTAACCCAGAATGATGAGGGAATTGCGCTGGAAGCCCACCTGGCAGCACTTCTGGAGGCGCAGGCCCGCTGGCGGAAGGCGGAGGTCGAGAACCCTGAAAATGAGGCATACGACTCCGTGATGACGGAGGTGAAAGAAACGGGCGGGATGCGCCGCTTCTTGAACTTTGGGAGGAAGAAAAAAGACGGTGGGTGACCGCCCGGCCTGGGTCTACCTGCTGGAGTGTGCGGATGGCACGCTCTACACCGGGTGGTGCTATGATCTCATGGCGCGATTGGCGCAGCACAACGCCGGGCGAGGTGCAAAGTATACTCGCAGCCGCTGCCCGGTGACGCTCCGCTGGAGCGAGCCATGTATTGACCGCCAGGCCGCCATGCGGCGCGAGGCAGCGATCAAAAAGCTGAAACGCCCGGAGAAGTTGAAGCTTATGACAAGTGAGGAATTAGCAAGTATGCCTGGGGTCAACTGGAAAAATTTGCGAGAAGAACACCCGGAGCCAACCGAAGGAATTGCCGGGCATGTGCGGGAGATTCTGATCGGGCTGGGCGAGGATCCGGAGCGGGAGGGGCTGCAACGGACACCGGAGCGGGTTGCCAGGATGTACGCGGAGCTAACCGAGGGATACCACGTTGATCCGGTGAAGCTCATCAACGACGCCATCTTCGAGGTGGACTACGATGAGATGGTCATCGTGCAGGACATCGACTACGCCAGCTTGTGCGAGCATCATACCCTCCCCTTCCTGGGTCGCGCGCATGTGGCGTATATCCCAGGGGGAAAGGTCATTGGCCTATCGAAGATTCCGCGCATTGTGGAGATGTACGCCAAGCGCTTCCAGATTCAGGAACGCATGACCAACCAGATCGCAGATTTTCTCATGGAGCACCTCGACCCCCGTGGCGTGGGTGTGGTCGTCGAGGGGCAGCATATGTGCTCTATGATTCGCGGGGTACGTCAGCCCAACTCACTGATGGTGACCAGCGCCATGAGGGGACTCTTCAAAAAGGATCCCCGCACTCGTGCGGAGTTCATGGCGCTGCTAGACCGCCGACGGTAACGACTTAGCCAGCAACCCGATTGGACTTGCCCTCTTCGATCAGCATGATGGGAATGCCATCACGGATCGGGTAGCGATACCCGTTGCGGGGGTTCAAGAGATACTTGCCGGTCTCCACCAACTCCAATGGCCCTTTGTCCTCCGGGCAGACCAGAATCTCAAGCAATTCGGGGCTGACGGTTCCGCCAAGCGGAGCAGGGTCGCTGGTGGGGCGAACCGTGACGCCGCCGCTCTGGGTGGACGGTTCGCCCGCCATCTTGTCCAGCACTGTCTTGCCCAGCAGCAGGCCCACAGGGATAGCAAGAAGGGCGACTATCTTTCCGATGTTCTTCATTATGTAAACCCTCGTGAATGTTTCATCCTTAAAACACAGGCTACTCTCAACCTGTCGCTTTGTCAAAGGAAATCGTCATGGCAAAAGTTCTCCCCGAGGAGCCAACAGTGATCGATCTTTCGGTTCAGGAGCGTAACCCCGCGATGGAGCCTGACCCGCATCTCCATCTTGGTCCACGCCTCTCCTCCTACAACCCGGCGACGGGGGCGCTGTTGGGCCATGTGCCGCTGCTGGGGCGCGAAGGGATTGATGCAGCGGTACGTGCCGCGCACGAGGCGCAGCAGATATGGGCCAGGCGCTCGCCACGTGAGCGCGCCATCGCCCTGCACCAGTTCAATGAGGCCCTCGTTGCCGATGCCGATGCAACGGCCAGGTTGATCTCGATGGAGCAGGGCAAGCCCGTGGTGGAGGCGATGAGCATCGAGATGCTCTCCGTGCTACCGCAGGTAAAGTGGCTGGCCGAGGAAGGAGCCAAACTCCTGGAGGGACGTGCGGCCCCCATCCATCACCCGCTCTTCACAGCGAAGCAGGGCTGCTACGAGTATGAGCCAATGGGTGTGATCGCGGTCATCTCTCCCTGGAACTATCCCTTTGCCATCCCGACAATCCAGGTAATGACCGCGCTT
>JACCSL010000338.1 GCA_013812995.1 Ardenticatenales bacterium
TAGCCAGGGCGTGGTGGCTGAGGGCGAGCCGCGCTACGTGTGCGGAGCCCTGGCACGCGACGGCAATCTCAGAGTTGCCATTGGATAAGACCACTCGCGTTGGTCAAGGGGGTGGGGACGGTATCAATCATAAAGGGGGGTGGATCATGTTTTCAGGCGTAGGGCTTTACCGCTAGCGTCCCAATCAGGGGTGTCATGTCTTTGAGGTTATGCGTATACAGGGGTAGCTGCAATCGGTAAGCGACGGCTGCGATCAGGCAATCGGCCATCCCAATATGATGGCTGAATTGGAACTGCTCTAGCTGCTGCATCGCCCACTGCTGGTCGGCGGCGGTGAGAAAAAGCAGCTCGCATTGGCTGAGCAGCGTCTTGCAGCGCACCTGGCTCGATTTGCTGCTTACCCCCTCCATGACTTCCAGCCAGGTAACGGAGGTCACCCCGTAGCGCTGGGGGTTGTTCAACCAGGTGAGGGCAGGCTGGTATTGGCGGTAGATGTGCAAGATCACGGTGGTATCCAGAAGCACGTCTATCACTGCTCGCCGCTCCCATAGGTTTTCAATTGGTTGGGCCTTTTACGGCGCTGTGCTTTGACCCACTCTACCGGGTCGTCGAGCTGCGGGTCGACAAACTCAATCGGTTCCATGGATTGCACCATAGCTGCGATTTCTGCGCCTGTTTTCGGAGGTGCCACGGGCGGAGGGACATCCAGCGAATCAATCAGTAGCTTCGCCAGTTCCTTGCGGTCCTGGGCGCTCAGCGTCTTTGCCTGATCGAATATCTCGGTAACAGTTATCATGGTCTCCCTCGATGTATGGAAGGGTCATCGCTTCCTATGGGTTGAAACCATGACCTTCAGAGTGTGGCTGCTCCCGATCCTGAAGTGCCTTCCCCAGAGCAGGTGGTTTCCCACTCACGCTCATTTTAACCAACTCAACGGGCGTTGACAATGCCCAGAACAAAGGTTCTATCATACTACTCTTGGGGATTTTTGCATAAGCCCCAATATTGGTACATTCCAGGATTTAGGGGATTCTGTGGAGTGCGCCCCCTGTAGACTCCAGACTCAAGTCATCGTTGATGAGGAAGTAAGAAGGGCATTGTCATGACAACACCTCCTGCGCCATTTCCACCCCGCTTGCATGTGTTGCTCGCCAGCAACGCGCCGCTCGGCCTGGTGCTCCGACGGGGACCGTCGAAGCAGGTGGCCACGATCCACTGGGATCGGCACAACGATGCGTTTGAGGTGGGGCAATGGCTGAAGGGGCGCATCTACGAGCGCCGCAGTGATCTGTCGCCCGATGGCAAGTACTTCCTCTATTTTGCCATGAACGGCCAGTGGGAGTCAGAGGCACGGGGCTCGTGGACGGCTATTTCGCGCGCCCCCTACCTGAAGGCCCTGGCGCTGTTCCCGAAGGGGAATGGCTGGCATGGCGGCGGCCTGTGGACGGGCAAGCGCACCTACTGGCTGAACGACGGCTACGGGCACGGTGTGCTACGAAGTACCACCGAGGTGCAGCGGGATCTGGCGTATTCTCCCCCTCAACTCTATGGCGGGGAATGCCCGGGGGTCTACTACCCGCGCCTGCTCCGCGACGGCTGGACGCTCCGGGAGCGGATCCAGGTTGCTAAATGGAAAGATGTCTTCATCTTCGAGAAGTGGGTAGCGCACGGCTGGGCTTTGCGCAAGCTCGCGCATGCCGAGGTCGACGCGCCCCCCGGCAAGGGGGTCTACTGGGACGAACACGAGCTCCTTCACCGGGCGTCCGGGGAGACGATCGCGTGCCCTGATTGGGAATGGGCCGAGCTGGACGGCAAGCGGCTGGTCTGGGCGGCGGGGGGCAAATTGTGGGCCGCGCGGCTGAAAGGGGATGGCTTGATGGGCCAGAGAGAACTCTTCGATTTTCGCGGCATGGTCTTCGCACCCTTGCGGGCACCGTACTGAGTCGGAGGCGGCGTGCTGTGCAGCGAAGAGGGAGCGCCTTCCGGGAAATGACCCTTGAGGTCCGCCGCGAGGGCGAGGGGCTGGCGGTGTATACCGAGCGCGGCAACAAGGTGGGCACCCTCAGCCGTGATAGCCAGGGTGTGGTCCGCGAGGGCGAGCAGCTCTACGTGTGCGGAGCCCTGGCGCGCGACGGCAACCTCAGAGTGGCGATCGGCTGAGGCCCAGCCTACCTGGAGCACCCCCGTGGGGGTGCTCTTTTGTTTGCCATGAATCCGAGCAGGTAGGGACGATCTCTAGGAGACCAGTCGCGGGGCTGCCCTGACGGGCATGAACGGGGTGAGTGGGGGTGGCCCGCTCTCCTCTCTCAACCTACCTGAAAGGACTCCGAATCATGTTTGTAGCTCTCCTCATCGGCTTCGGTCTGCTGGCCCTCCTCGCCATCCTGTGGGCGTGCGGTGTCGTGGAGGTGGTCGTCGCCCTCCTCCAGGAGCCTCTTGTATGGCTAGGCATCGCCGCTTGCGCCTATCTCACGATGGGCGGTCCCGGCAGTGGCGCAGCCGTCGAGTTGTTTGCGCTCGTCTTCTCCCTGGTGCCCTGATATTGACCCCATCGAGTTTATCATCGACCTGCTGACCCTTTCCCTGCTGATCTTTGCCGTGGGCTGGGGGCTGCTATTCATCCTGTAGTAGAAGGGGGGGCATGGGGCTCCTGATTGACCTATAATCCCATCAATTTCTTGACTCCTAACCAGGGCACCATGCCTGACAAACCCGACGAAATCGAAGAGGACGATGGCGGCGTACCTCAGTGGCTCAAAGACATCCGGCGCGAGGACTATGAAGCCTCCAAGGGCATGACACCATCGGAAGGGACCGAGTACCACAGACGGCGAATCGAGGAGGCGTGCAAGAACGAGGCGCAAGCCAAGTAGAGCGCGCCAACCGATCAAGAGGAGGGTTCCCAACCCTCCTCTTTTTGTTTGCCATGAAACTGAGCAAGTCGGGGCCATCTCTGAGAGATCCGGTGCGGGGCTGCCCTGACGGGCAGGGACGGGGTGAATATCGAAGCGGTAAAGCGGGAGATCGATAAAACGGGTAAAGCAACAGCGCCCGGCCCACCGTCCTAGAGGGGAAGACGGCACTCGCGGGCGGTGGTTGGGAGTCGTTCGCTTGGTCGCCTTGCGCTTTATCGGGTTTATCGCTTCCAGGCAAGTGGGTGTGGTACCGTGTATCACCCTGGGGCGACCTGGGGGAGCAGTACGCGCGGGCCTTACGCAAGGGGGACTTCGTGAAGGTGCGCGGGCGCTACCACGAGGAGCCCTGGACGGACGAGCAGGGTCAGACCCGCCAGACGCGCAAGGTCACGACTACCGTCGTTCGGCAACTGCGCGCCAGGATGGTGGTGCGCGAGCCGGAACCTACCTATGTGGCCTGGCTCCAGGAGAAAGAGATTTCCCTCCCCCTGCCTGGTCAGCGGCCCTCTGGTAGCACCCCTTATGGAGCGCTGCTTTTTGGGGTACGGCAGGGCACCTGGCGAAATGCACGACCCCTGGAACCGTGATCTTGAGAGAGGGGAGAGACATTGTTCCTACCCGATACAAGGCCAAAGTCCCGCTGAAGAGTCTTTCTGCCTACAGTAGACACCCATCTGAAATTGACATGTGCTTCTTTTCACATACATTGTGCCTCGTAGCACAATCTTTCCGCACCACACGCGGCACTCTGTTCCTCTTCAACGGGACAGAGCGCTTTTTTTATCCCTCGGCGCAACTCGGCGCGGGGACAACCTCTTGATTTATGATTTTGCTGGGAGGCAAGGAATGGTATCGCATCGTATTTCGCTTGGACGCCGCTGGTTTCAGGGCATGTTGGCTCTGCTTCTGCTGGTTTCGCACCTTTTGACCTCGTTTGCACCCCTCATGGCAGCACCGCTGCCCCCGCGCCGCGAAGTGCCAGTGAACAAGCCCGCTACGCCGCAACCTGCTGCCAGTGGGGTGGCGCTTCCGGCCTCCGCCCCTACCACCCCCTTCCCGCTGGCCTTTGTTCCCGCCCGTGTGCCGGGGGAACCCGCCGTGCAGTTCAGGGCGCGGGGTCTGGGGGGTGAGCTATTCTTCGCCCCGCGTAGCGTGACCTTCGCGCTACCCCTGCCCGAGGTTAGTGAGCCGCGCGCGACGCAGCCGGAGGGGCAGCCTGCCGCGCCGGGACGCACCACGTTGCGCCTGCGCTTCGTGGGCGAGGGTACGCCGCGCCTGCGTGCGCTGGACGAGCAACCCGGCCGCACGCACGATTTGCGTGGGGCCGACCCTGCGACCTGGCAGCGCCATCTGCCTGGATATGCCGGGCTACGCTATGAAGGACTCTATCCGGGCATTGACCTGGTATACCAGGGTACGGACGGGCAACTCAAAAGCACCTATCTGCTCGCGCCAGGCGCGGTCCCCAGCCAGCTCCGCTGGCGCTACGAGGGGGCCATCCAGACCCAGGTGGAGCCGACGACGGGGGTGCTACAGCTCCAATTGCGCGGCCCGCGCGCAGGGCACGCAACCCCCGTGCTGGCCGAAAGTGCTCCCGTCGCCTGGCAGGAGGTCGGCGGACAGCGGGTGCCTGTGACCGTGCGCTACAACCTGCATCGCAATGGCGAGATCGGTTTCACCCTCGGCACGTATGATGCTACCCTGCCGCTCATCATCGACCCGGTGCTCTCCTACAGCACCTTCCTTGGCGGAAGCGGCACCGACCGCGGTCAGGCCGTAGCGGTAGACGCAGCGGGCAACAGCTACGTGACGGGCCTCAGCTATGCCTATGACTATCCCACCACCACCGGCTCGCAGGGCACCACCGGGGCCTTCGACATCATCCTGACCAAGTTCAGCCCGACGGGCACCCTCCTCCACAGTACCTACCTCGGCGGCAGCCAGAACGATTACGCGCAGGCGATTGCGGTCGATAGCCTCGGCCAGGTAGTGCTGGTCGGTGCGACGGAGTCGCCCGACTGGCCGAGCGTGAGTGGCTACCAGACGAGCTTCGGCGGCGGCACGGGCTGTACGCTGTCGTATGCCTGTCGCGATGCGGTGGTAGTGCAGCTCACGGCGGATGGCTCGGCCCTGCGCTATTCCAGTTACCTGGGCGGCGTGAGCAGCGACGAGATCGCGAACGGCGTGGCGCTGGATGCGACGGGCCATATCATCATCGCGGGCTCGGCCGACAGCGCGCTCCCGACGCTCGGCGGCCATGATACCAGTTATAACGGCTCGACCGATGCATTTGTCGCCCGGTTCAACCCCGCAGTCACCGGCACCGCCTCACTCCTGTACAGCAG
>JACCSL010000358.1 GCA_013812995.1 Ardenticatenales bacterium
TCCTGGACCATGCGCTCCAGGACGTGCTGGCCGAGTGGCCCACGGCCAGCGCGTCCCTGGAACTCGACCGGGGGAGCGGGAGCCTGTTCTACCAGCCCTCGGACTCCCTGGTGCGGCTGGTCCCGGAGGCACCGATGGGGGCCGTCCTCGGCTTCCAGTATTACGATGTGGACTCCACCGGCGATGGATCGCTGCGCTTCTTCCACATTCGCGGCGTGGGGCGAGACCTCCTCCTCCATCTGCACGATGCGCTCAGTGCCAGCGACGGGAAGGCTGGACCCCAGGTCATCCTGACCAGCAGTACCTCGTGGGCTCCCGGTTCCTGGCGCTATCACCTGGACACCCCGCCGGGGGCCATCCTGCTCCCTAGCCGCGCCGAAGAGCGCGCCACCGTGGAATGCTTCTTTAGCCCCATCCTCGACCCGGAGATCAACGGCAAAACCCTCTATGTCTCGGGACGCCACTCGACAGCAGAGCGGCTGCGCAACCTGCGCGCCATGACTCAGCACCTGACGCGCCCTGAAGGCCCTTACCAGAGCCCCTTCGACGAGGAGTTTACCAGGATCAAAGACGAGGAGCGCAAACGAATCCTCATCCTCGTGGCTCGCTATGACGAGGCTGAGGAGGTCGCACGGGTCCTGGCAGAGACGCTGGCAGAGGTGCGTGGTACTGCTGTGACCGACGAGGTCGTGGCACTGGTACCCGATCGCCAGGGCGAAGGGGAATGGGCCTGGAAGACCCCGCGCGGGCAGTACCTGCGCAGCATGCTACCTCGGTTCAGCAAGTACCCGGCGCACTTCCTGGTGGCCCCCTTGCAGGCCATCGAGCGCGGCCACAACATCCTGGTGGGCCAGTCGCAGAGGGCGGCATTCGGGAGCGTGTACTTCTTCGTCCGCCCGGTTCCTCATCCAGGGGACCTGCATACGGCGGTGCACCGGATCAACCGCTGGTCCCAGAAAGTCGTCCCCACTCTGGAGCAGGGGCAGATCGCCCAGACCGGGCATGCCCTGCGGCAGCGGGCCTCGTTCGAGTGGGACAAACTGCTGCGCGAACGGGAAACCTACCGCGAAGCTTCTGATCGCAAGGCGCTCCTCTGGACACAACTGGTGCTCGTCTGGCAGTGTATCGGCCGCTTGCTGCGGGGGGGCGTCCACGCCCGCGTCCATTTTATAGACGCCAAGTGGGCGGAGGCCACCGCCCGGCTGCTGAACCAGGCCGGGGATACCGAGCAGACGAGTATGCTGCTTGGGTTCGAGAGGATTCTGAACGAGGCACTGGCCGACCCGGACCCGGCCCACCGTGCCCTGGCTGAAGCCCTGTATGGTCCCTTCGCAACAGCTCTGCAAGAGATGAAAAGCGTGCATCGCGCGAACGCCTGAGTTTATCCCTGTTTCCATCTGGAGGTCACCGTGTCGAAGAACAAGGACGAGCAAATTCAGCCCGTAGCGTTCCATATCAGGCCGGACTTCATGGCCTCCCTGCCCCCGCTGCGCGCGCTCTACTTTCCGGCAGCGTGGGAGGACCCGCTACGCGCCTTGCAGGGACAGGCCAGCGGGCGCGAGGGGCTCCCGAATACCGTGCCCTTCCGCTCCATCAATCACATCCTGGAAGCCGTGGTTCCTTATCTCTTGACCCTGCCCCGCTACCCGAAGTCGGCGGAAGAGCTCGATGGAAAGATCCTCGACCCGTGGTTGGTGGCGAAGAGCGACGTACCATCCCAGAAGTTGTGGCTTGTCTTCCAGGCATGGCTGGAGCAGTCCTATCGAGAGTGTGCATCTTTCGCGCCGGTGCGCGAGTTTCTCAAGGCCGAGGCCCTCCAGTGGAAACCTCTGGAGCTGGAACTGCAACAGCGCCCCGCTGACAACAAGACGGCCAGGCTCTCGCCACTCGCCTACAGCTTGATTCCCGGTCTCCTGACCGACCGGCTCGTCGAGCGTGGAACCGCGGTGCTGGTGGGGGATCAGATGCGTCACCTGCGGCGCGTGCCCACCGAGAGCGGCGCGCAACTCATGACCTGGCCGCCAGTCGATCATGTGGACAACAACCAGACACACTGGCCCTACAGTTACACCCTGAACCTCACAGTACAGACACTGGTAGGCAGCCCTGTTCCCAGGATTCACGTCCACTACGGGGTGCGCCGCTGGATCAATCGCGCCATGATGCAGGACGGTCGGTTCATGATGCGCCCGCGTTCCAGCGTCTACCTGCACATGACCCGCCCCTGGATGGGGCTACCCACCCCACAAACCTTTACCGTGGCACGTCTGGAGGCCCGGTATGAGGGCAAACAACGGCTCCCTGGCTGGGGCGACCTCGTCCCGGATATTGCCCAGCGGCTGGGAATCCCCTTTCCCGAGGCCCAGGCGGTGGCGAACGATCCCATGCGCTGGCTGTATGGCGTTAATGGAATCGAGGCTGCCGTGGGATACAAGAGCCCCCGCTTCCATCCGGTGCAAGCCGGAGTGGATTTTCAGGTCCACGAGCAACTCACCGGTGCCATCCAGGAGGCGCTCGCCGCGGAACTCGCCCTGTGTCCCCGGTTGGCGCGCGTGGGCTCCATCACGAACGTCAAGTTACCTGCCCTATCCCACGACGATTTGCGGGACGTGAAGGAGCAGCGGCTGCCTGGCTTTGTCGCCTCGGTGGGGCCGCAGGCGACCATCGAGGTCTGGTGGCAAACCGATGCCGGGCGCAACATGCTGATTGATTGAGTGAAAGCCATGCTCACAGGTGCACGACCCGCGCTCGTTGAGCAAGTGGAGTCCCCCTCTGAAGCACCGCACCAGATCTCCCTGCTCTCACTGACAGAGGAGCGTAGCCCTGCTACAGCCCGCAAAACCTCGCGCGTGCGCGAGGACGAACCACTGCCAGAGAATGTGACGGAAACCTTCGAGATTGAGCTGCCGGGTGAGGGGCGGATTCGAGTGATACCCCGCCACCTCGGCGAGCTGGGCGCGGCCTTTCCCGCGCCGCCGGGGAACCTGAAGCCTGCGGAGCGGCCAGGACACCTCAAGGAGCAGATCAGGCAGCGCGCGAAGCAGGTCTACCAGACGGTGGAGGAGGTGGAGGCGGAAGAGCCAACGCTGGCCCTGGTGGAAGTCCTGAATTACCGCAGCAAGCCGCTGCGCCAGCTATTTGGCGTGCTACGGGATCCCAAGCCCGCCTTGCGCCTCGGTTTCGCCCAGCGTGGGCGCGTCAGTCAGTTCACCACCGGCGCACTCTCCGACGAGCGCCCCCAGGATCCTGCCGCTGCCCTGAAGGACCTGCGTATTCGGTGCCAGAAAGCGGTCCTCGATGGTCTGCGTCACCTGGGCTACCTACCGGGCACGATAGACTTCGAGCCGACGACAGGACGGGTTCTCCCGGAGGAACTACAGGTGGCGGGGGTATGGGTGGTGCGGCTGACTCGCAAGCGAGGCTTCACCAGGGTCCATCTGCCCGTCGTGGTGCTGATGCATACCACGCGGCCCAGGGTATATGCCTGGATTCCAGATGGTAAACCGATCCGAAGCTACTATCAGGCCCTGCTGGATATCACCAGGATGACTCAGCAGGATGTACAGCGCAACCGCCAGAAGACGGTGCTGAATGCCTTGAGTCTCTCGCTGCAAAGGGTGGCAGAGCGCGAAGGCGACATGTTGATTCTAGCCGTTGCACAGAATGCCCGGCTGACGTGGCGGGGCGTGGGGAATGAACGGCTAGCGACGGATGCCATTCGGTGGGATCGCGATGACCCGGCGGTGCCAGTCGATGACCTGCCGGGCCGGATACGGCTGATTCGCCTCCGAACCAGTGCGCAAAACGAGACCCCCGAATGGTTTTTGCCCCATGTGAAGCCCGGCAAAGGGTTCGTCCAGGGGGTCTGGCAAGAGCGAACCCTGCCGCGCTTGTTCTACAACAACGCCCCCAGGTCTCACACGATGAAGAGCAGTGGCACACGGGGTAAGCAGCAGAACCCCGGCGAGTACCACGCTCTCCCTTCCCTGCTGGAAATCCAGGTGGCCGCCCTACAAGCGGGGGAAGAGGAGCAAGCGGCTGACTGGGCGCTTGCAATCGACCAGTGGCGGCGTATGGGGTTCCTGACCTCGGGTCATACACTGCTGCCCCTTCCTCTGGACTGGGCCAAGAAGATGGAGGAGTACGCGCGCGTCATTGGCCCCTGGCTCCTGGACGAGTGGGATGATGAGGACGATGAGGTAGATGAGGAGGATCTGGAACCGGAGGAGGAACACCAGATGCGGTTTGAGTTTGAGGAGGAAGAGGAGGGGTATTCCGAAGAAGATTCCCAGTGAAGGTCTTCTGATAGGTCGCCTATTAGTGACCTCTACCTTAGCTCGACTTTGCACATGGCATATTGCAGTCAGAGCGCTGGCTTCTGAGAGAAGAAATAGACTGTCCTGATTAAACGAATATCGGTCTGACAGGGCGATGGGCGATAAATCTTCCCCTATGACGCCCCATTCTCGATTCAACGGCCGAGTTAAAGGCGAGGGGATGTGCAAAGTCGAGCTTAGTGCTCTCTCCAAGAAGATGCGTTTGCCCTGCTTGACTCCCCACTACCAAAGACCTCGAACAACTACAAATGCTTCAGCTGCTAAAAATCCAGAACGTACACCCCAAATACGGGCATTATGTTCCATCGCCTGTAAAGAACGAGGATGGGGAAATTCCCTTAACTCTGATTTATACTGAGCCATAGCTCGCAACTTGATATCCAATTGGCTGGAAATATCTATGAAATAGTTCGCGTTAAATGCGCTTCTTTGTTCATAATTCCACTCAGTAGAAGAAAGGGTTTCATACGCGAAAACCCATTTTACTGGACAATTCGGTAGAGGCCGAGTTGCAGTCATCACAGACCTGAAGGTTATACCGTGATCAACATTAATATCACCGCCAAAGTGGGTATAGACTATTTCTGGCTGCATTTTATCTATGTGGAACTGTACTTTTTTTACAATATCGAGGAACATCAAGGAATCGAGTCTTAGGTTGGGGAGATCCTCACGGTGGACGTCATGCACTCCAAGCACTTCACAAGCCCGATGTGTTTCATTATGAGATAGTCGGAGTGCTTCTTCATCAGGCTTTACATACTTTGCCTTACGAGATGTTAAACCTTCTGCCAAAATTACTATAGAGACACTGTCACCTTGCTGAACATGCTTGGACAAAGTTCCCCCAGCGCCAATAACTTCGTCATCCGGATGGGCCGCTACTAATAACACTTTCATTGATTGTTTCTCCCTGTGATGAGACTATCTGGAACGTGCTCAAGATCCGGTGGGGGCGTGAGCGCGCACGAGATCGGCTAGGGCAGGCATGGGGTAGGAGCCTGAGATACGGTCGAGCAAGTAGGCAAAGAAGTTGAGGCCTTGCTTGCCACAGGTGGTCAGCAGGGTAAAGAAGAGCACCCAAGTTTGCGCGCCAACTGGGGTGCGCGGGCCGAAGGGTGTCAAAGTCGTGCCAGAGGGCTGCTTTTTCGGCCTGGGTGGGGGCACGGGCATAGGCTTTGAGACGCTCGTAGAACGTGCAGATGGCGCGGCCCCGTTCCAAGCGATACACCACAATGTCGCGGTCAAAGTGCAGGTTTTGCACCACCACCTCACGGT
>JACCSL010000391.1 GCA_013812995.1 Ardenticatenales bacterium
CACCACCATTCTCATTACCCATCGCCTCTCCCAGATTCGCCGCGCCGATAAGATCGTCGTGCTGCGCCGGGGCCGCGTCGCCGCCATCGGCACCCACGAGGAATTGCTGGAACAATCGCAGCCCTACCGAGACATTTTCGCGAGATACTGAACCAAACGTTTGGAGCGTTGAACCTGGGGGCTTAAATCGCCTCTCACAGCTCTTTCGCCCCCAGGTGCAGCGCTCCAACGCTCCAACGCTTGCCTGATTGCTTCCCGTCCCGCTACACTAATATAGCCCCTTGTCAACAGCAATTCTGCCAAACGTGGAAAGAGCCCCCTTCGATGACAACCATCGCCGCATCCCTGACCACCGAGCGCTTCAAGACCATCATCGCCTTTCTCATCGCTCTCGTCAGCGTGCTGGGCGCGCTGGTGGCGTGGCGTGCGGCCCAGGCCGACGATGCGACGGGCGATGCCGCCCTCGCAGGGCTGACCTCGACGCTCCATGTGGAGGAAACCCGCACCCGCGCGATGGGCACCCTCTACCAGAACTATCGGGGCTATGTGGCCCATCGCCTGTACAACGAGCTGAGCGAGCTTGAGGTTGCCGTGCTGCTCACGCGGCTGGAGATGCTGCCCCCCCAGGAGCGCGAGGCGCTGGCTGAGCTTCTTCTTGGCTTGGCTGCTTCGGACCGCGACTTTCTGCCGGAGCCCGCGCCCCGCTACCTGGAGCCGGATGGCAGCTACAACATCCAGCGCGATTTTGGGGAGCACTGGGCAGAGGCCGCGCAGCACCAGGACCTCGACCCCGCGCGCCACTTTGCCGACTCCGAGCAGGCGCGCCGCAAGACCGAGCGGCTGGTGTCTATCCTCGTCGTGCTGGCCACCGCCTTCCTCTTTCTGACCCTCGCGGAGAGCCTGGAGCATCGCGTCCGCTACCCGATGGCGCTGGTTGGGGTGATCCTCATGGTGGGCGGGGCCATCGCCGCGCTCGTCGTCGAACTCTCCTGATCTTGTCACCTACGCTTCAAAGGAACACGCATGAGTCGTCTCTCTGCTCTCTTTCCCTCCTTCAACCAGTTTGTGGCGGTCCTCATCGCGCTGGTCACCGTGCTGGTGGCGTTGGTCACGCTGCTCCAGACAGATGCCTCGGAGCGCACCAGCCAACATGAGCGCCAGGCGCAGCAGTTCGCCATCCAGGCAATGGGGCTGCGAACGCGCGAGAAAATCCAGGAAGATTTCGGCTACGATGCCATCACCACGCAATCCGAGTTGTACGGAGCCTTTGCCGTTGCGGAGACGCTGGGAGCGCAGCGTGCGCCAGGCTACGACGAGGCGCAGGCGCGCGTCAATGAGCTAGCCGAGTTTCTCCACTTTGACCCGACGAGCGTAATTGGCCCCGACCTCTACGGCTACGATGTCGCGACGGGTGTCGCGCAGGCCGTGTTTCTCTCAGAGCATTATCTCGTGGAAATGACATTGGGGCAGGCATGGGATAGCAAGGGCAGTAGTTACATTCTTCATCTCACCCTGCTCGCGGTGTCGCTGGCGCTCTACGGGCTTGCCACCACCGTCGAGGGACATGGGCGCACGGTGTTCATGGTCACTGGCAGTGCCATCGTCCTGCTGACGCTCTCCTGGGTAATCGGCGTCTATGCGGAGCCGCTGCCCACGGTTCCCTCGCCGCAGGCCATCGAGGCGTTCGCGCGGATGGACTACGACGCGGCACTGACCGCCTCCCCGACCTATGCCAACGCGCTTCAGGCGCAGGGCAACCAGCGCCTTCTCGACGCGCAGACAGCGGCGCTCCTGGGCGAGCCAGCGGAGGTACCCGCGCTGTACGAGGCCGCGGCAGCGTCCTACCGTGCCGCCATCGCGGCCGGGCGCGAGGAGAACCAGATGTGGCTCGCGTTGGGCAGCGTCTCCTATCTGCTCGGTGACTTCGCGGCCGCCATCAACGCGGGGGAACGCGCCGTGGCCCTGGACCCCACCCGGCTCGCTGCGCGGCTCAACCTGGGGCTGGCACGGCTCGCCGCCGGGCAGCTAGACGCAGCGCGCGCAGAGTACGACGCCTCCATGCGTCTCGCCAGCCTGTCGGTTACCGTAGCAGCCCAGGGCCGTGCCCAGCCGCCCGCCTCCTTCTGGCTAACGTTGGAGGAGGCGCGCCGCGACTTGCGACTGCTGGAGGAGCGACTGACGGGCAACGAGGCTCTTTTTCTAGAGGCACCGCCTCTGACCGCTATCGCCGACCCGGCCACGATTCAGCCCGCTGCCAGGGCGCTGCACAACGCGCTGGGTGGCCTCGCGCTGGCGCTGGAATACACCGGGCAGCCGCCGATAGGCGAGGTTACGGCGAGTGTCTCTCCCTTTACCTTGGAGGACGAGAGAGGAAGCACGGCGGAGACATTCCCCTATAGCACTGAAAGTGTGACGGTTCGGTATCAACACGAGGGGATGCAAGAGGGTCAGAGCGTGCTCTGGCGGCTCTATGCCAGCGGCGAGGAACTCACCCAGCTGCGAAGCGTAGCGCCCTGGGAGGGCGAGGCGACGGGCGAGGCAACGCACCCGCTTTCTCTTGGCAATCGTGCGCTGGGCATCGGGCGCTACACCGTGGAACTTTACATTGATTATCACCTGCTCCAGCGTGGCAGCTTCACGATTGGCGACGAGGAGCCGGGGGCCGCCACGCCCTATTTTCTGGACGAGTTTTCCAACACCCAGGGCGACTGGCCGCGCCACTCGGACGATGCAGCCACCACAGACTACTACAACGAGGGCTACCGTATCACCGTGCAGGAGCCACAGTACGTCACCTGGGCACTTGCCCCGCAGCCGTTCGATGATGTCACCATCAAGGCCACGGCCACCGCGCTGGCTGGCCCGGAGGCGAACACCTTCGGGCTTATCTGCCACGCGCAGGACGATGACAACTTCTACTTTTTTGTGATTAGCAGCGCCGGGTACTTTGCCATCGGCAAGCACGAGGAGGGCGTGGAATCCCTCCTCAGTGGCGACACGCTCCTGCCCAGCGAACAGGTGCCACCGGGGCTCGACCTCTACCACCTGCGCGCGGACTGTGTGAGCGACACCCTGACCCTCTACGTCAACGAGGTGCAGGTTGCCCAGGTCGAAGACAGCACCTTCAGCGGTGGGCGCGTCGGCCTGATCGCGGGCACCCTCGACGAGCCGGGCACGGACATTCTCTTCGACCACTTCTCCGCCATCACCCCGGAGTGATGGCAAAGCGTTGGAGCGGGAGAGCGGACGGCTATCCTTCTCGCTTATCCCCTGACCTGCGTGCTACCAGACGCTCCTGGCTTTGTAGAGCCCTCGTCGCTGCTTATACTATCGTTGCTCCAACGCTCGCCGTTCCGCTCCAACGCTCCCTCGCTGAGCGGGTACGGGCCTTCCTCGAACTCGAACGGGCGCGCATGGTAGCCCTTGGCTCCCACCGCGCGGGCCAGCGCGCTGCGTGGCGCTTGCCCCGCCCTCAGCCGCTCAAGGACATAGCCGAAGTCGTAGCGAGGCTGCCAGCCTAGCACCTGCCGGGCGCGCTCATTGACATAAACACGATCAATGCTCGGGAACATCTTCCAGCCACGCCGCGCATAGTCCGCCACATAGTCCGGGAAATGTCGTTGCACAATCAGGGGGGCGTTCATTCGCAGCTCGTGCAACTCGTCCTGAGAAAAGGGGGTGGTTGCGCTGATGATGTAGCGCCCAAAGCCGAGGGTGGCGGCCTTTTCCAGGGCGAGCAGGTGGGCACTCACCACATCTTCCAGTTCCACGCGCCGGTACAGATACTCGTTGGCCTTGATGTTCTCGTCCGGGTAGCTTTCCCGCATCTCTTTCTGATCGTCTGCCTCGGGAAAGAAGCGCGAGGTTCTCAGGACGAGGCACGGGAGCCCTCGATTCCGATAAAAGAGCTCGCATAGCTCTTCCGCCGCGCGCTTCGTCACGCCGTAGATATTCTTGGCAACGGGCGTCACGGATTCTGTGATCCAGGCAGCGGGAGCACCGGCGGTGGGCGTCAGGGCATCCCCAAACGTGCTGGTCGTGCTCGTGAAGATGAAAGCTTTGACACTCTCGGCGGCCGCTGCCTCCAACAGGGTTAGCGTGCCCTTGATAGTCGTGTCGACGAACGCCTGCCGTGTGTGGGTGCCGACGTGAGGCTTGTGCAGGGTTGCCGTATGCAGCACGGCATCGACACCCTCCATGCACTGTCGCACGAACAGATGGTCAGTGATGGAGCCGACCCTGTTGGTGAAGGGCGACGCCAGGATATCGAGCGCAACCACCTCGTGCTCTGTGTTTTGCAGGGTGCGAACCAGCGCCTCACCCAGATGACCGGCACTGCCAGTGACCAGAATCCTCATGCGTGCCCAACTCTCCCTTCGACTGCCTGCACCGCTGATGACAGAACTTGCTTGCTATTCATGTGGGCCGATAATTCCGGCCTCTATTCATCTCACGGAAAAAACTCATATGATGTCTATCTCAGTGCGGCGGGGGTCGAAGTGGCTACCCGACGTTGATCCCACCACCCTGCACAGGTGGATCGACAAGAAAGAGGCGGTGTTGTGGGTCGATATTCAGGATCCCACAGAAGAGGAATTGCAATTGCTCGTGGCGCAATTTCATTTTCATCCGCTAGCGATAGAGGATGTACGTGACCGTCACCAACGCCCCAAGATCGAAGTCTATCCGGGCTATACCTTCATCGTCTTCTATGCTGTCGACTGGGACGACAAAGATAAACGTATCATCACTCAGGAGGTTGAACTATTCGTTGGCTCGAACTATGTCATCACCCTGCACGAGGGGCCTGTGGTAGAGATCGACCGGACCCACATCCGCTGGGAGCAGAATGTCTCGACCATGAATCACAACCTCATCACGCTGCTCTACTCGCTTCTGGATGCCATGCTGGATGATTATTTTCCAGTCCTGGATGAAATATCAGAGAGGATTGAGGTTCTGGAGCAGGCTGTCTTTGAGGAGTTTGACCCGGAGATTCTACGAGACACCCTCGAACTGAAGCGTGACCTGCTGGGCCTGCGGCGCGTGGTTGGTCCGCACCGCGATGTTATCAATATTCTGCTGCGCGACGAGAGCGGCCTGCTGTCGGACGCAGCCCGCCCCTATCTCCAGGATCTTTACGACCACAGTCTGCGTATCATGGAAGCCACCGATACCTATCGGGATATGGTCACCAGCGTGACGGACGGATTTCTCGGGGTCCAGTCCAATAACATCAACGTTGTAATGCAGCGACTAACGGTGCTCAACCTCCTCTTTTTGCCTCTTGCCGTGCTGACGGGCTTCTTCGGGATGAACTTTGAGCTGATTCCCTTTAATAGTCCCTACCTGCTCGCAGGCGCGCTGCTCGCGATGGTGATTTTCCCGGCGGGACTCTTTTTCTGGTTACGCCGTCTCGGTTGGGGCTGAGAACTTTGCTTCCTTCGGGGCTGGTTTGTAGGTCAGCGCAACCACGCCGGAGCTGAAGGGCTTGCTCTCCGCCAGTTCCAGGGCGGTATGGCAGCCCTCTTTGAACAGCCGCTTGCCCTTCCCCAGGACCACGGGATAAACCAGGAGCCGGTACTCGTCGACCAGGTCAAGGTCCAGCAGGGTCTGGACAAACTCGCCGCTGCCGTAGAGCAAGATATTCTGGCCAGGCTGCTGTTTGAGACGCTTCACCTCTTCCGCGATGCTCCCTTTGATCCGGCTGGCGTTCCACTCCATCGTCTCCAGGGTTCTTGACGCCACGACCTTGGGAAGGCTGTTCATCCTGTCAGCAAAACCCTCTTCGTCCTGCATCTGGGGCCAGGCACTGGCAAATTCTTCATAGGTGACTCGTCCCAGGAGGAGCATATCGCTGCTAAAGAGTTCCTCGAATTTGAACTTGGCGATTTCGTCATTCCAGTAGGGCGCGGTCCAGGCGGGCTCTTCCATGATACCATCCAGCGACACATACTCGGATACAATGACTTTTCTCATCAACTTCTCCTTTGGGTTGGGTAGCTTCTCTGGCTGTCCATACTATACCGCTGCTGCGTCTATTCAGGGAGCTTTGGGGTAATTATCGCTTTGTCACCCGCTTGCTACCGCTTTTTGCCCCCCCTGTCACCTCCCCCCGCTATAATTCAGCCAGGTTGACTTCTAAAGTTGGGAACACACAACTATACTCAAGCGAGCAGACCGACAAAACAATCTACCTGGGAGGCCCCTGTGCTCGATCCATTTGCGAAAAGACCTGATGATACGCCCACCACGCGACGCGATCGTTTCCTGGCGCGCTACCCGGAGCAGAGGCGCAAGATGGAAGAAAATATCTCTAAGCAGCCTGTCTTCCTGCGCCCCTTCCTGCTCCTCTGGTTCAAGGCCCAAACCTGGAGGCTGGATATGCTCTACAAAAAGCTGCTGAAAGAACGAGACGAGTCGCCCGATAGGTAAGCTATTTCCCGAACCCCTCGCTGTCACCACTTTGCTACCACGTTGTTACCCTCGCTGTCACCTTGTGAGAGTAAAGTGCCATCAGTTGGCACTTTTTCGATAGCTCTCACAAGGTGACACCCTCTATGATGCCCACGCGCAGCAGTGGCCGTGCTTATCCGGCAAGGATATGTGCCTGGCTGTGCAACGCGCGGCGCTGGCTGTTCCGGCACTGGGGCAGGGTGTGGTGATCTGAACAGTGCGTCGCTGCCTTTCCTCGAAGAGGACCTGGCAACCAAAATTGTGCGGCTGGCGGATTGGCCGGTGCTGGTGGTGCGTGGTAGCCTGGGCTGACTTGAAGCGAGTCTAAAAAGAGCCACGCTCCGGGATATCCCGGAGCGTGGCTCTTTTGATTTCCTGCAAGCGAAGGTTGTTAGTTACCGCCGCCCATGTTCAGAAGCCGAGGACAGGACGCCCCATTGCTCCAAGTATACCCGTTCGAACATGGATGGAAGCCCTCACTCCAGTCATACCCTTGCCCCGTGATTGGGGCTTCAGTGGGCGCATCCGCCAGCACCGGTACCGCTGTAGGTGCAACAAGTACACCGAGGATAAGAAGTAGGGCTAGGAGGAATTGGATGGGTTTGGCGAGTCGTGAGTTCATTGACAGCTCCTCATAGCAAAATAACAGTTATCCTCTTGATGATTGCAAGTTATATGCCATGCGGAGTTGAATTGGCGATCTGCTTGATGACTCTTGCCGGGTTGCCCGCGACGACCGTATTGGGCAGCACGTCGCGGGTGACCACGGCCCCCGCGCCCACCACCGCGCCCGCGCCGATGTGCACCCCCGGCAGGAGGATGGCCCCGCCGCCGATCCAGACATTGTCCTCCACCACGATGGCCCGCGCGGTTTCGAGGCCCTGGGTGCGCGGGTCGACCTCCAGGGGGTGCGCGGCGGTATAGAACTGCACGTTCGGCCCGACCATGACATGGTTGCCGAGGCGCACCGTGTTATTGTCCAGG
>JACCSL010000393.1 GCA_013812995.1 Ardenticatenales bacterium
GCGCCGCCGGCAGAGCGAGGAGATGAACACGGCACGCGCCATGTACGACCAGCAGGTCGGCGAGCTAAAGCACAGACTGGGAAGCGGGGTCGAGACGGCAGAGCGCGAGTACGAGGAGGCGGTTGTAGCGCTGCGCCGCCAGCAGGCAGAGCAGGTGGCCGCGACCCAGCGCGAGCATGGGGCGGCAGCAGAAACGGTGCGCCAGCAGCAGGCAGAGGAGATGGCAGCGCTCCGCCGGGAACACGAGGCAACGATGGAAGCGCTGCGTCGCCAGCAGGCGGAGGAGATGCTCGCAGCCCAGAGCCAGCAGCATCAGGCGCTTACCTCGCTCCAGGCGCAAAATGTGCGGGCGGAGGAGAGTTCACTCCCCACCAGCCTCCATGACGATGTCCTTCTCACCCTTGACCGGCTCTCTTCTTTGCTGAAAGAGCTGGAGTACGGGGGACTCGGGCAGCAGATGGGAACGATGCGCGCCGAGATTGAGGCGCGGCTGAAGGAGTTGGAGCCGCTTTCCGAGAAGGAGGAGCCCATCCCGCAGTGGCTGACGTCGTCTCCCACTCCGTCCCCTGCGGCGGTGCCCACCGAAGATCCACCGCTGCCGGTCGAGAGCGAGCCGCCCGTTGCGGTGGAGGAAGCGCCCGTGGTGGAAGAGGCCCCGCCGACCCCTGAACCCTTCACACCCCAGCAACTAGATGACATCAAGGGCGAGATGGAGGATTTGCTCTGGGGAAGTTTCCCGGAGATCCCGAAGCTCACCCGCGCGGCGATGGCGGATGTCAATGCCCGCTATGCACGCGCGCGCGAGCTTCTGGGCCATGTGGCTGACCCAGTCTTCCAGGCCAAAATTGACCGGGCCACGCGGCTCCTCGGCTACCTGACCAAGAAGCAGGACGCTGCCATGATGGGCCGCCTCAAGCTCTATCCTGATTTCCATGACTTTATCGACACAGCCCCGGAGGGTGGGGAGAGCACGCTCCAATGGGTACAGGCCCACTCGGTCCTCGATTGGATGGAGCGGGCCCGCCAGAGCTTCGGGCAGGCCAAGCAGGCGATGGGGGAGGGCAATGTTGGATACGCCGCTGACCTGCTGGCCGTCGCCTTTGCTCTCAGCCGCATGGTGGAACACACGCTCGTTTACCTGTGGCAGCAGTACTTGCCGGAGGAAAGCTACTCCCTGGAAGAACTGGATGCTTTCCAGGCAGAGGTGCAGCGCACGGGGCGGCAATCCAGGTGAGGAAAACTGAAAAGAGCAGGGAATTTCCCTGCTCTTTTCAGTCGATTGACCTCAATCACCCGTCACAGGGTGGCGCTCATGGTCATTGGCGGAGGCGGGCTTGTTACTGAGCGAGCTGGGCGAGTTCAAGTGCGCGCCCGGATCGACCCCCACAGCCAATCGCTCGACGAGTTCACCCCCGAGCCAGCCGGTAATCGCGCCCATCCCCACAGCGATGACCTCCAGCACAAAGGGAATGGGCAGGGGAAGATGCGCCGGGTCGTCGCGGCGTAGAATCCAGGCGATAGCGAAGAAAATCATCACGACCACATTGCCGACGCCATGCCAGAGCCCGATGGCCTTCGCGCGGGTATTGTCAGGGATGGAAATCCAGTCCCTGAACCCAAAGACCGCCGCGATGATTCCCCCGATGACACCTCCGAGGATGTTCCAGTACGCCACAATACTAAAACTCTCATTGCGCGTCATAATGTACGCGAGGTCGAACAGAACAGCGGTAATCAGGAGGCCCCAGTGGGAAGACGATCAGCATGGGGTGAATCGCATGACCTAGAAATTTTGCGTGACTTTCCATAAGCCTCTCCCTGTGATGATATAAGCGGTGAGTGCTCTTCTGGTAGCAACCGTTGTGCCAGGAGCGGGCACTATGGGGGTGGAAGCGTCATACACTGGTCTGCCAGGTAGAGGCCAATGGGAAGCAGGGAGATGGGCGTCGGCAGCCAGGGAGCCTTCACGCAGAGTCGGCCCCGCACCCACGCGGGCTGCGCACAGGGTGTTGCCTGGATCAACGCGCGGGTCTCGCGACCATCCGGGAAGCAGATCGGTCCCACCCACCGGGGCCAGAACCTGGAAAGCAGCCGCCCCAACGGTCTGGTGGGTCCCAACAAGCGCGCGGTCAGGGTACTTTCACGCTTGCCATCGCAAACTATCGAGGTCAATCGTTTCCGTCCCACCTCCAGAGACATCGCCGTTTTCTGTTTCGGCATTCCATAGGCATGACCAATCTGAATCGTCAGGTCGCTGGTGGCATAGATGGCAGGCACAAAGAGCGCGCGCTGCCGCAAAAGCGCCAGCACGTTCAACTCGTTGTAGAGGATGCTATTTTCATCCCCCAGTTGTCGTCGCTCTTCCTCGTGCCAATACTTGATTTCCCGCACGCGGCTATACCACATGAGCAGGGGCGTTCTTCCGGCAAGCGAGAGAAAAGGCTGCGCTGGGAACGTGCGCTGCAATGGCCCGGTCGGGCAGAGCGCCAGCACAAAGAGCATATCGGAGAGCATATCGTAGGGCGGCGTGTACTCTTTCAGGATCGGCGCGGGCTGAGCAGACTGCTCCTGCATGGAATAGCTCCTGGCCCGACGCGCGGGCTTCGATGAAATTGTCACGGGTTACCTACCTTGCGAATCGCTGCGGAATGGACGCAGGATAGCAACTTAGGTGCCAGTCACACTTTCCACCTCAAAACAACTCGTTCCAGGGATACCGTCTGGACTTCCTCCAGCGGGATGGTTCGTCGCTCTCGCAGGCCCCACCATGTCCCAACTTTGAAGGCTCCGCTGCCCAGTGCTGCGGGTGTCCCTGCGCGGGTGGCGTAGCGCGCGGCAGCGGACTGCGCAGTTGGCCCGGAGTTTCCAAGGCTCTGCGTGGGGGCGGGGCCAAGGGTCTCACCACTCACGAGGCTGGATTGGAGCGAACTCGCGGCGACCTGCTCTGGCGCGGCCTGGGCTGGCCCTGCTATGACCTCCAGCACGGTGCCCAGGTAGTGATTGTCGAGCGTGTAGACATCCATGCCAGGGCGAATGTCGCGCCGATTGAAGCTCATCGCTGCGTGTCCTCCGAGCGGGTGATCTCGAAGGTTGCCTGCGGGTCGTCTGCTGAGTCGCGTCCGGCCAGGACGATGACGTAGCGGAAGCAAAAACCGCCGCCCAGCACGAGGAGCGACGCGAGCGACGCGACTCCGCGCGAGAGCGGCTGGCGCAGAAGCACACTCCGGGCGTGGAGTATCAACGGCGCGATAAGGCCCATCCCCAGCACCCCACCCCGATAGACCGCCCCCAGATGGCCCTCTTCCATTGGTTTTGCGAGCGTCCGCCCCAGTGTGCTGCGTAGTGCCAGGAGCAATCCCAACTCCGAGAGCATCGCCACGCGCTCCAGCCGCTCCAGCCGCTTGATGCTCTCGTGGCTGCTGCGGCCCAGGGAGAGAATAAGCGCGAGCGCGGCAGTGGCCGTGGAAAGCGCCGAGGCCAGGAAGAGCGGACCCATGAGGCGGTAGGCTTTTGTCCAGAGCGGTACCGCTGTCGCAGCGAGGAGTACGCCCGTGTAGCCCGCGACGAAGAAGCCGAAGAGGCTGCCCACGGCGCTGATCGTCCGTGAGGGCAGGCCCAGCAGGAGCCGCGCCAGGAGCGTTGCCTTCCCAAACAGGCCATCCTGCGCGGCCTGGATCATGGCCGAGAGCGTACAGAAGCCCCCGAAGAAGGTCAGCCCCCACGTTCCAACGGACATGGGCGAGGCGAGTTTAACGACGCGCAGCATGTTCAAGAAGCGCTCTGGGCGGCCCAGGTCCAAAATGAGCAGAAACGGGCTGGGAATCAGCGCTGCCAGTGAGAGGTAGTGCCCCGCGCGGGCGATGGGTTTGCCATGCGGTCCGCCAAAGTGCTCGGCGATGGCGGCCACAAAGTAGCTGGCCCCGGAGATGCCGCCAAGGTAGAAGTAGAAGATAATCAGCCACTTCCAGTGCGGCTTGTGGATGACGGGGGTGCCGTAGTAGCTGTCGCGCGCCTCATCCCCCGCCGAGCGGCCCGCCACGCGCCGATTTTCCCATTTTCGCTCATAACCATCTGTCATCATTCCTCCCGCAATGCGAGAATCGCGGCAACGCCAAAGGCAAGCGCAGCGCCTGCCAGCGCGGTGAAGCCGGGCAGCACCTTTGTTTGTGGCAGTACGGGCTGGCTGGGCAGGTTGTAGACCTCCGGCGGCGCGGTGAGGATGAAGAAGGCGTTCAGCCCCTCGATGCCGCCCGTGCCGCCCACCGCCTGATCGCCATAGATGTAGGCTCCCTCGACGCCGCGCGTTTGCAGGGTGCTGACGCGCGCCCGCGCCCGCGCCATCAGCGCGTCCACCGGGCCAAACTGGATGGAATCCGTCGGGCAGGACTTGGCGCAGGCGGGCTCCAACCCGTCCTGGAGGCGGTCATAGCAGAGCGTGCATTTGTGAACTTTATGGTCGCTGATGCTCAGTTCCGGGACGCCGAAGGGGCAGGCGGGCACGCAGTAGCCGCAGCCGTTGCAAATTTCCTGCTGGATGACAACGGTATCGTACTCGGTGCGGATGATCGCCCCGGTGGGGCAGGCTTGCAGGCACCCCGCCTGAACACAGTGCTTGCAGATGTCGCTCATCATCAGCCAGTTGCTCTGGAAGGCGCGCAGCGAGGTCGGGCGCTGCCCTGTCTCGTCGCTGATCTGCTCGACGAAGGCGACGTGCCGCCACGTCGAGGCCCCCAGGTCGCCGGTGTTGTCATAACTGAAGCCGGTCAGACCGAAGTTGTCCATCGGGAGCTGGTTCCACTGCTTGCAGGCCACCTCGCATGCCTTGCAGCCGATGCAGAGCGTCGTGTCGGTCAGGAAACCCATCGCCCCTGGCCGCGCGCCCGTTGTACCGACAAGGCTTTCCTCCGTCAGAATCGTGGCGCTCATTCGGGCGTGCTTCCTTTCTCGCTCAATCGTCCCCGGCGCAGGTTGCAGGTGAAGGCTTTCGCCTGGTGGATGCGCGAGTTCGGGTCCTCGACGAGCGCGCTCGGGTCATTGGCGATCTCCCCCTTGGCGATGCCGCCGAAGCCAAAGTGCCAGGGCATCCCGATCTGGTGCAGCGTTTTTCCATCAATCGTGAGAGGCTGCAGTCGCTCTGTAACGAGGGCGCGCGTTTCCGTCGCGCCGCGCAGGGTGGAGAGCGTGACCCAATCCCTATTGTTGATTCCCAGCTCCGCCGCCAGTTCCGGGCTGATCTCGACGAAACCCTCCGGCTGAAGCTCGGCCAGCCAGGGTATCCAGCGGCTCATCCCGCCCGCCGTGTGATGCTCCGTCAGGCGGTAGGTGGTGATGACATAGGGAAAGCGCGGGTCGCCCAGCTCGTGGTAGCGGTTGTCCGGGCGCTGGAACGAGGGCGCGACGGGACTGGTGGCCTGCTCCGGGT